>DAMG01000058.1:18352-43328 GCA_002497025.1 Euryarchaeota archaeon UBA126 | reverse complement strand
ATCGCAATTTTCTTCTAACTGATTGTCGATGTAATCAATCCCCATACCTGCTCCAAACCAACCAATGAGAAATAACACTCCGACAATTAGCGAAAGGGTTCCTCCAATCGTTCCTGCTTTACCCATACCTCTAATCAGACAGCCTTGTTTCTTCAATGCTCCCAATACGAGCATTCATCACCCCCGTTTAATTGGAGAAATTATGAGCGACGAGTTGGTGAATTTTGAGGTTGGCCAAAACGCCCCAGATTTTGAAGCCGAATTGACAGACGGAACCAGGATTAGGCTGAGTGAAATCCTTGAAGGAGGGGAGAAAGTAATTCTCTACTTTTATCCTAAAGATTCGACGCCTGGCTGTACTAAACAAGCCTGTGATTTTAGAGATAATTTTGACAGATTGAAAGCAGTAGGTTACCGAGTTATTGGGGTTTCAAAAGATTCCCCAAAATCTCATTCTAATTTCATAAATAAGCATAATCTCAACTTTGAATTAATCGTCGATCAAGACATCGAATTGCATAACCTCTACGGTGTATGGAGAGAGAAGATGAATTACGGAAAGACATACTTAGGCGTCTCTCGATCTACTTTTGTGATTGGATTAGACGGTAATTTCGAATTTGTTGGCTATAATGTAAGGGCGACCGGTCATGTTGAAAGGCTGATGAATGAACTCGGAGTTGAGAGTTAATGGATATCGACGAACGACGAAAAGTGGTTTCGCGATACCTTCGTCGTTGCGTCACATACTCCGATGCATCAATTGCCCGTAAACGATCTAGAGAGGAGGATCCTTCGGAGATTGCTCGTTGGCAAGCATTTCGTGAATTTACCGCATTTTCTGCGAGCGAGATGGAATCGGGTGCACTAGACACATGGCTCACCGATGAAGAAGGCGACCCTCCACCCCCTCCAAAGATAGGAGATGGTTCATACAAAATCGATGTAGATTCCCTCGGATTCAGAGATAGGAGGGCTTGGCTTGCATCCCTACTAATGCCGAAACCCGTGGTTCTTGTAGGCACTAAATCTAAATCAGGAGTAGAAAATATAGCGCCTATGTCTTCAATCAGTATTGTTTCAAATCACCCACCACTTCTTGCTCTCTCATTATCGACAAATAGAGAGGGGAGGCCTAGAGATACACTGGTAAATTTACAGGAAGAAGGAATAGGTTCCAAAGCTTCGATTTTTGTATTGAATGCTGATTTGGAATCAGCCAGTGCCGTGAACAAAACAGTCAAACTCGTGGCAAGAGAAAAATCAGAATGGGATTTCTTACCAGAATCACCGCCAAATTATGATTCAGCATTATGTGCAATTAATTGCAGAGTAGTGGATTTCTATTCATTGCCGGAAGAGGCTGTTGGAACTCTAGTAATACTCAGGGTGGAAGATATTGAGGCGCCAGAAGGAGTAGATTACGAATCTATACCGGTGAAACTTTTCCAGATAGGCTTCGACAAACTTGGACCTGGCCCTAGCGAATCAGATTGGCGTAGTCAAATCGACTATGCTTAGTCATCAGATAATTGGCTCCATTGAGCCACACCTAACTTGTGTTTTTCTGTATCAACTCGCATATTACGACCGGCAATCATCAGCAAGGTATCAGCCTCGTTTAGAGCAAACACTGGAAGCCCGGTTTGTTGCGCAAGATCCTGAATTCTTCGTCGACAAACGTCTTGTTGACTAGGCATATGAGTAAGTGAGCCAAGATCGACAATCACAAGATTCCCCTGCGCTAAATTATGGCCCATTCCGTCTAGATTCAATCGATGCAAATCATCGGGCTTAATGTAGTGAACAAAACGTTCAGCTTCGCCAATCAATTTGTGAGTCCTCTCTACCCATATTTCCTTACCCAAATCATGGAATGAATCGTTGTTCTGAGGACCAGGATCGGCTGATCTTGGTGGCCTCTTAACCGGTTCTACCGACTTAGAGGGGTCGGGTAAGCCAAGTAATCTGAATAGATTAACCACGGCTATTGGAGTTCCTCTTCCTCAATGAGTGCTTCGCTAAAATCGAGCAACAAAGAACGGTTATTGAGAGTCTTGACGATAGCGGTTACTCTTCTTCGTTAGAAGACTCGGAGTCACCCAATAAGTCATTGAATACCTCATCATTAACCACTTCTGAAGACCTTGCTTGTTCGTACTCTTCATCGAGTTCACTCATCTGAATCACGGGTGCTTCTTCGGATACAATTGACTCAGGAACTTTAGATTCTGTCTTCTCTTTTGTTCCCACCAATTCGTCCTCATCGCTTCTTTTTTGTTGTTGCACTCGCCTCTTGGACTTGTCCTGACTGAAGGGATCAAATTCAGGGTCGTCAAAGGCATCATCCATGGACACTTTACGACCGCGCTTTACCTCTGCAGGTGCTTGTACCAAATCGTCTGGTTTACGCATCTGCACATAAGCAAAGCCTCCACCACCGGCTAAAATTAGAATAATTACAATAATCGCGATTGGTGAAGAAACTAAGTCTCCAAAACTAAAAGGCGCTTCTTCGATATTCAATGTAATTAGCATAGAATCAGAGAGTTCCTCATCTGTCACGGTTAGTTTCACAGATATTGTACCAGATGTATCGGTTTCCCACGCAAACCACTGTCCTACGTAATCCTCATCATCTGAGGGATTACCATTTCCGTCACTGTCGGTTGTTACATCCAAATCCCATACATATCTCAGAGTTCCAAGGTCATAACTTGAGTCGGTTGTCAGGTTAGCACTTAGAACTACAAAATCCCCTATTGTTGGATTTTGGTTGCTCACCATCGCATATGCATCCGGCTTTACGTTGTTGACACTTATTGGAATCTCTACAGATGCGGTTTCTCCATCATCATCAGTGGTATGGAAAATTATCGTCGATGGTGCCTGTTGTGCATCTGGCCATGAACCAATAAATCGATTTCCCTCGAAATCGCAATCATCGGCTGAATCTCCTATTTCATCGCTATTCTCTTCTGGATTAAGATCGAAACAATTGACTAGAGTTTCTATATCACCTACTGTGTCCCAAACACTGGCAGTGATGGTGATTTCTCCATCTTCTGGAGCTGGTAGTGGGGTACTAATAGGGTCTATCTTTGGAGCGATATTAACAACCTCAATTGCTACAACTAAAGTTTCAGAACTGGCACCATCGTCGTCAGTGACTTCGAGTGTCGCTAGATGTAATCCTGAGGTGGTGTATGTATGCTCAATAATCGAATTTTGTCCAATACTTTCCAACTTTATTTCTGGATGATGTTCAGCGTCTGGTGACCATAGGTGGAATAAATCTTCAATATCATTTGGTGAGTCCATTGCAGAGCCTCTAATCTCAATCAAATCACCTTCGTTAATTGTGTAAACTCCTCTGGAGTCTGGAGTTAATCTAGTACTTGAAAGCCAAATCTCTGCCTCTAACTCTGACGGGGCGATATTCGTAACTTCTACGGTTAATTCTTCGGTAACAGTAGCTCCATCATCATCCAATGCAATTACCTCGATTGTATAATTTCCTTCTTGAGTTGGAGTTACTGTACATCTGGCGCTAACCGTACTACCTTCTTCACAAGCGGTCTGCCAAGATATATCGACAGGAGAGATTGGATTATTCGTATCCATATCTTCACGATGGGTCACTTCGAATGTCACAGAGGAAAGAACTGGGATAGAATATGCTGAAGCCTCCACAATAATTTCAGGTGGGCGATTTAGGACAGTAAAGGTCTCCTCAATTGTATCTGTATCGCTCTCCCCATCTGTAATCGTCAAGCGTACAATATATTCTCCATCATCTTCCCAAACAAAGTCATGAATACAATCATCATCTTCTATAATTTCCATATTTCCAGAAGTTGATTCAATCTCAAACACACATTCTACGATTCCACCATCGGGGTCGATTGAATTCATTGCATCAAGAGTAGCAGTTTCATACGTCTGCAGAGGGGAATTTATCGATAATTCTGCAACTGGTAATCTTCCAATATAGAGGCTAAATAAACCTAAATTATTGCTTCGATTTCCATCATTTGTTATCGCTTCCGATTCGTCGACTATGAATTCTAACAACGAATTACCTATCGGTTGACCAGCGGGTACTTCCCAATCTAATTCTACACGCTGTTCTTCCAAACTCCCCAATGCAGGAACATAACTTGTGGATGAGACTCCATCTGGACCAGTTACTCGTAGATCAGTTTCTGGAGAAGTTAGTATACCTCTGTTTACTACTGGCACACTGAAAGTTAGTACATCTCCGGGAACTGCGTTAAATCCGATTGCTGGATTTAGGCTAACTGTTCTGTCCCCCCTAGTTCTCTCTACGGTCACTCCCGCAGCATTTGCTATCAGATCTATAGGGTGGACATTCTGATCAATAATTACCGTAGTAGTTCCAACTTGGGGGAAATTACCATCAATCCAAGTAATCACTCCGTGAGATCCATGTTCACTTCCTCCATCGGATTGATCAGGACTATTTCCTGTGTTGAAATTAACAATAAACTGTCCATAGGAATCGGTTGTAAAGGTCCTGATATCTCCATCTATCTCAAAACGGAATTCTACATTTTGGTTTGATATAGCGTTCCCAGCATTATCCGTCACTGTTACAGTCGCGTCAATTTGCATGTCTAGAGGAGATAATTGAAATTCGACATCAACATCTATTTCGTTGATTCTTGCAGATTTTTGGTACCAACTTAACTCATGGGTAGCGATGAAACCTATACTTTCTGTTGTTGAACTTTTGATATCATTACTAATCGCAGGACAATACCATTTGTAGCCAGTATCATCGCCATTAGAGTTACGTGTTGTTATATTGTAAGATTGAGCACATCCGCTGTAGGTAACGCCGGAACTTCCTCTTGAAACAACTTCCCATGATGTGGTATTTGATGTGCTGGTATCGGCTGGGATATCTACATAATCGCTACTTCCACTATAGGTTGTATCTTGTGAGTAACTAGTTTCCCAATACTCTCCAACACTAATTGGGAAATCATATCCCTCCAAAGCAGGGTCATATTCGTTAGTCACCACTAATTCTGCCACATGAATAGTGTAGGTCCAAAACCAAATTTGGTAATCAAAATCGATGTCTATTGTTGCCTCCTGTTCAATAGAAGCCAAATCTGAGGCACGGATTATTTCGACAGTATCTATCTCTATGATTAAATCACCATCGTAGCCGGCTAATTCTACGTTTTGTGCTTCATATTCACCTTCTGATTCAACCTTGTAAACCAGCGTGGAAACACCCTCAACAGTTGTAGTATAGATATCGGTAACTTGAGTATCGAGATTTCCATTCAATGTCTCTACATTAGTTGCTACTCCACTATCTGCAACAAAGTCTCTAACATCCAGAAAGCCACTGTAATACCAACGATCTCCAATTCTCCAATCGGGAACATCAACAAGACTTAGAGGATTACGATTTACCTCACTTTCTTCTAATTCTTCAGCCAGTTTCGGATTTTGCTTAACTTCTTCCATAAAACCCATTGAAGGTACTAGAATCAACATCAAGACAACGATGAATCCACTAAATCTAATGCTAGACACGAAACTTTGCAGACTACGTCTGCACATGAATCTCACCCAAAGACGTTCAGACAATCTGAACGATAAATTTCGGGCTATTTTCACAACAAGTCTGCTAACTCATCTTGGATGAATTGTACAGCTTCAAGAATCTCTGACTTGTCTCGAGCACCCGTAATTACCATCTTTCCGGAACCGAAAATCAGACAAACTACTCGAGGGTAATCGAGTCTGTAAATTAGACCTGGGAACTGCTCTGGTTCGTATTCAACCTTATCGAAAGGCAGGTGGAAGGTCAAATTATTGAGATTCAATCTGCGTGGCATTGTTGCTAGTGGTTCACCTTCTCGAATTCCTCGGATTCGTGGATCTTCTGCCTCTACTTCTTCGTCTGTAGCAGCACGAATTCCGCCTTCTACGTCGATGACTTTGGTGTGATTATCATCCATTCTTGCGGTTCCGTAATAATCCTCTGGGTAGTGTAGTGCATAAGTTGCAACCATATTTTGCACCTCAATTTCTACATCATCTAATTCCCATGTTTCGATACCAGCGGCCCTTAGGTCACCAATCATTCTCTCAATTCCAGTGTGAATGTTATCCTTGTTCTTTCCACCTGTACAAACCGCTCGGCCGGAGCGGAACATTAGGATGGCGAGTTTTGGTTCTACAACACGGTAGACTACACCAGGGAATTGTTCTGGTTCATACTCGCAGTTCAGTTGGATGGCAATATCTGGTAGGTCTAGTTCCTCCGCCACTCGGGTGGAGGCGACCACGTTTACGACAGTTAGTCGTTCTTCGTCGCTCTTCATAGGGGCTCGCACTTATGAACTCCTTATAAAGAATCGTCGTGATAAAGAAGCCTTGTAATGCCGAATCATTAGGCTTAGTGACCTGATTTTTCACAATATTCTGACGCCATCGGCACCAAGCCGTGAAATCAATGGTGTTCCACCAGCGACCTCGATGGCTTCAGCAACCCTTTGTGGGTGCTGTGTAAGGGCTACCATACACCCACCTCCGCCAGCTCCAGTCAATTTCGCTCCGAGAGAGTGAGGACGAACCGCCTCCACTAGAGAATCGAGTTCAGGACTACTAACACCGATATTTTGCAATTTTTCTTGACAAGCATCCATTGCAATACCTACCGCCTCTAGATTTCCAGCACCTAGAGCGGTTAATCCTGCTTGAGTTATCATTGCAATAGCATCCATTTCTTGGTGCTTGGAGGAGTCTTCTTCCAGCAATTTTGCAACTCCTGCAACCATCTCTCCTGTCGGCGAACCAATACCTGTGAATCCAAGCACCAACCATGCATCCAAATCCGTAGGCAATTCTACCTCGCAGACGGACCATTTTCTCTCTCCTTCAGGAGTAACCATCGATGCATCGAATACGTGCTTTGTACCTGTGACTTGCTCGCCAGCCACAACAACACACCCACCCAAGGCACTGGTTGCTGTGTCTGTAGGACTTGCTCGACCAGATTGGGCCTTTGCCTCAGCCGCATGCCCGATTCTAGCTAATTTTATTGAATCCAATTCTGAATTGGAATCCATGATTCGAAGTACAGCCGCCCCCATAGCATTCGATAGGGCTGCAGAAGATCCCAATCCAGCGGCTGAAAATAACCCGCTTTCGATTTCAATTTTCAATGGACTTCCACCGTAATCGAAAACATCGTTCAAGATATGTGAAATGTGAGGATGTTTCTCACTTTGAAAAGGCATACCTTCAATCGTCCATGAGTCTGATTCAGTCAATTCTACCTCGACTCCTGCGTCGATGGCAACAGCAACAGCGGGATGGCCATAGACTACAGCATGCTCTCCGAAAAGGATACACTTTCCTGGTGCGAAGGCTCTCACCATGTCTTTCGCTAAGGTATCGAGGAAATGAGGGTTGGGGAGATGGCTCGTGTTTTAATCGGCAAGCGGTTGATTGAAGGCCCGGCCATACTTGGGAGTATCATTCAGGCCTAAGGCCTGCAGGTGATTCATGATGGAGCACCCACTTCTTCAGACCTATGGTCCACTAGATGGATGGATGATTCTCTTAGCGATAGGGGGGCTATCCATAGGCTTCTTCCTATACCAAGTACAATTGGCAATTCGGCTGGTAATGATTGGCTCTAGTGATGATCGCTTTGACTCATGGGGAAAGAGAGTCATGGAAGTCATCACCGGCTGGCTGGGCCAGAAAAGAGTACTCGAAGACAGAGTCATTGGAATTATGCATGTGCTGATGTTTTGGGGCTTTTTGATGCTCTCAACCGACATGTTTGACTTGGCCACTGCGAATTGGTTCTCAGGTGAAGCATTACCTAGTGCTCTAGTAGGGCCTTGGAATGGAATAGTAGAACTTGGTTATACAATGGGTCTAGTTGGATGTGTTGCGGCACTTACGCGCAGAGTTGTATTCACTCCTGAGAAACTAAAGGGTAAATCACAATTGGAAGGTAACTTCATTCTCTTCCTAATCATGACAATTACAACTACTTCTTTCATCGTAGAATCTGGAGAATCACCCTCTTCGACCTGGGAGCCACTAGGGTATTGGTTTGCTGAACAAGGCGTCACAGAAGGACAGGTAATAGCAGCCTATTGGGCTCATATGTTGGCGATTTGTACCTTCTTCGTACTAATTCCGATGTCTAAGCACATGCACTTGGTTATGGCGTTCCCTAACGTGTTCTTCTACGACACGGAGCCAATGGCCAAGATGCGGCCGCTAGCAGTCAATGATAGTGGCCAAGCAGTTTCCTTGGAAGACTTGGACATTGAGGCGTTTGGAGTTGCGAGTTACGAACAATTCTCATGGAGGCAGTTGATTGATGGCTGGGCTTGTACTACCTGCGCACGATGTCAGGACGTTTGCCCAGCCTATGAATCTGGCAAGGCATTGAATCCAATGCAAATAGTCCATGATGTACGAGATTATGCAAATGATCACGCTCCAATTTTACTGAAGGGTGAAACTCCAGATGAGAGTATCCTCGACCGCATGAGTGCAGAAGCAGTTTGGGCATGCACTACCTGCCATGCCTGTGTTGATGCTTGTCCAGTATACATCGAGCACGTTCCTAAACTCACAGACCTGCGTCGAAATGCTATGATGGAGACAATGGAATATCCAGAGGAATTGAATGTCGCAATGGGTAACCTTGAGTCGGCTTCAAACCCATACGGATTCGGTATGCATGAGCGCGGCAACTGGGCAGAAGGACTTGACATTAAAATTGGTGAACCGGCGGAATACATCTACTTCGTAGGTTGCGCTGCGAGTTTTGACGAGAGGAATCAGAAAGTAGCTAGAGCGACTATTGGATTGCTAAATGAAGCCGGATTGGATGTAGGAATACTCGGGATGCAAGAAGGATGCTCCGGTGATCCTGCTCGTCGCGCAGGTAATGAATACCTTTTCCAAATGCTTGCAGAGACCAATATGATGACTTTCCAAGAATTAGGAGTAAAGAGGATAGTCGCTTCTTGCCCTCATTGTTTCCATACTTTGGGGAAGGAATATGCAGACTATGGTGGTGCCGAATTAGAGGTGTTCCACCACTCTGAAATACTTGCTAAATTACAAGAGGAAGGAAAACTTCCGCATGTATCAACTGAAGAATCTGTCACTTTCCATGACCCCTGTTACCTTGGTCGAATAGGAGGTATAGTTGACGAACCTAGAGATATTATTGGTGGAGTCGATAAGGAAGTCGAGAGACACGGAACAGACTCATTTTGTTGTGGAGCCGGCGGCGCTCAAATGTGGATGGAAGAAGATGCCGATAAGCGAGTGAATCAAATTCGTGCTAAGGAGATAGCCGAAACAGGTTGTGATACCGTTGCTGTTGGATGTCCATTCTGCTCAATCATGGTCAAGGATGGGTTGGATTCGGTTGGCGCTGAAATGGATGTTAAGGACGTAGCAGAGATCCTCTGGGAACAAATTGTAGCCAGAGATGAAGAGATTCAAGCTGCTGCTGGCACAAATGCTCCTGAGTGATGCATAAATAGCACCGAACGTACGAGTAACCATGAGTGATGAATTCACTGTCTCAGGCTTGACCATTCCAAGAATCGCAATTTACGAAGGAGCAATACTTGTTTTGTGGGGTGTCGCGGCATACATAATATCGGGCCAATCCTCTATTACAGCAATGATTCCTTCATTCATGGGCGCTCCTTTGATGATTCTCGGACTCTTATCGGAAAAGATCCCGGACATGCGTCATCACCTCATGCACGCATCAATGGTGATGGCACTATTGATGGTGCTTGGGGGGGCGAGAGTTTTTGCTGATTTTTCAGATATGTCAAATCTTGCAATTTCCTCTCACATTATCCTAATTTTCGTTGGGGCGACGTTCATGATTTGTGGCATTATGTCATTCCGCGCCGCTCGTCTTGCTAGAGAAGCGGAGTGATAGTTTGTCATCTCCTATAATCGGGGTTACTACCTCGATTAATTTGCGAGATTATGAAACTCCTGAGCAAGCAGTAATCATGTTGCCTGCTAATTATCCAAATGCAATTAGAAAGGCTGGTGGAATACCTGTTTTGCTTACTGAAGGAGATGATGTTGTAACATTGCTCGACCGGCTCGATGGGATAATTATCGCTGGCGGCCGAGATGTCGACCCAGCACGCTATGGAGAGGAACTACATGAAAAAACTACCAATCTTCGTCCAGAACAGGATAGTTGGGAAGCATCACTAATCACATCTGCAATTGAAAGAGATCTACCAATGCTTTGTGTTTGCAGAGGCCATCAATTATTGTCAATTGAGAGGGGAGGCAGACTTCACCAACATCTACCTGAAACTCCCGGTCATGAAAGTCACGGTGCAACTGCTGGCGATTGGTCTAATCATCCAGTACAGATAGAGGAATCTTCGCTATTGGCATCTGTTATTGGTACTGAAACCATGGCTAATTCTGGACACCATCAAGGAGTTGCTGATGCAGGAGACCTGACGGTGGTTGCTAGAACTGAAGATGGACTTATTGAAGCGGTTGAATTACCCGGAGCTAGTTTCTTGCTATCGATGCAATGGCATCCAGAAATGATAGACCAAACGAGAGTATTCCATGCATTAATCGAAGCAGCAAGGATATAATCTGCTAAATCCGATACCATCGGATTGAATTAGTCAACTAGCAAGTGCCCTACGTATGAGTAAGCAGGGCCGGGCTCCTGTAATCGGCGTTACCGCCTGTAAACGAGACTCAACTTTTGGCCCTTGGAATATCGAAGCAGTAATTCTTCCATCAACTTACACTGACATCATCGAAGAAGCAGGTGGACAGCCCATTCTTTTACCACCTGGGTGTTGTGCTTCAAACCTAGATTTCCTCGACGGTTTAGTTGTGGCAGGGGGTCCAGATATCCATCCTTCATTGTATGGTCAGGAACCTGGCGAACACATCTACCTAGCCCACCCTGATCAAGACAACTCCGAGGCATCGCTAATCAAAGCCGCAATCGAGAGAGATATTCCACTTCTTGGAATCTGCAGAGGGATGCAGTTGATGTGTGTAATTCACGGAGGATCAATGCACCAACACCTACCCGAAACTCCTGGATTTGAGGAACACGGAGGATGGGATGGAGAAGTGACTGAACATGGAGTGTCGATTATTGGTGGCAGTCATTTACATGCAATAATGGGTGAGGAAGTGGTGGCTAATTCAACTCATCACCAAGGAATATCTGACCCAGGAAGTTTGCAAATCAGTGCCTATTCCGTACATGATAATTTGATTGAGGGTGTTGAGCGAACTGACAAGAGATTTTGCATTGGAGTTCAATGGCACCCAGAGCGTATTGGACATATCGGATTGTATCGCGCGCTTGTGGAAGCGGCGCGGGGTTCTTGACGGATAAGCCGCGCAGCACAATCAGAATGACTCTCAGGGTCTACGACACACGTTCTCGTGAGAAGCAAGAATTCTCACCTCTAAACGAGGGTAGAGTTAGCATGTATGTCTGTGGGATAACTCCTTATTCTCCTAGTCATTTAGGGCATGCTCGTTGCTACCTAGCCTTCGATGTTGTACATCGTTGGCTAGAAGCTAGTGGCTACGAGGTTGATTATGTTCAGAACTTTACCGATATCGATGATAAGATACTCAATATTTCTGAATCTGAGGGTGTCGATTATTCTGTGGTTTCTAATAGAAATATCGAGGACTACTTCGAAGTAATGGATGCGATGAACGTCCGTAGGGCCGACCACTATCCTAGAGTGACCGAAACCATCCCAGAAATCATCGATATGATTTCTAATTTGCAAGAAAAGGGACACGCCTATGTTGGTGGGGATGGAGTTTACTTTGAGATAGACACTGCACCCGAAAAATATGGTCAATTAACAGGTCAAACGTTAGAGATGGTTAGAGCTGGTGCTGGCGGTAGAGTAGCAGATACCGGCTCAGGAAAGCGAGATCATCGCGATTTTGCGCTTTGGAAATTAGCAAAGCCTGGTGAACCATCTTGGGAGAGTCCATGGGGTGATGGTAGGCCAGGTTGGCACATTGAGTGTTCAGCCATGTCTCTAAATCACTTTGGAGAACAATTTGACATTCATGGTGGCGGACATGATCTTAGGTTCCCTCACCACGAAGCCGAGATTTTCCAATCTGAGTGTTGTACCGGATGCGAGCCTGTTGTAGGGTACTGGATGCACAATGGCTTCGTGAATGTCGATGGTGAAAAGATGAGCAAGAGTCTTGGAAACTTCTGGACCGTTAGAGAAGCCTTTGAGGACCATGCTCCGCTTGCTCTTCGATATGCATTACTTAGTATCCCATATCGTAATCCAATTGATTTGACTCCTGAATTCCTGCAGGATGCAGTAATCCATTATGAGAGGTTGGTAGAGGCATATAGCGCGTCTCTTTCTTCGGACTCAGATTCAGGAGTCGCCCTGTCTGATTACAGCCAACGCCTCACTGATGCAATGAATGATGACTTCAATACTAGAGCTGCAATTATTGAGATTCAAGCGGTTGTATCTCAAAACTCAGGCAGAGACGTAGCTTCTTGGTTTGAGAAGTACGCAGGGGATGTTTTGGGACTTCTACCAAGTTCAGCCGAGGTGTTAGCAGGGCGTGCTGAGGCAGAATCGGCTAGGGCAGATATTGCCGATAGAGTTGAAGGCCTACTGAAAGAACGCGAAACTGCTAGACAAACAAAGAACTGGGATCGTGCGGATGAAATTAGAGACGAACTCAATTCGATTGGTATTATTGTCGAAGATGGCCCTGATGGACCTACTTGGCGATTAGCCTAATCATTCATCTTCATCTGAACCTCGAAGGTTCTGATTGATAGTTACAATCGAAGCGACTAGTAGTCCAATCAATGAAATCACTGCAACCCAATACAATGGTCCTTCCAATAGTGGGCCTTCTTCGTTTTCTGGTAAGTCTGGCTCTGGTTCTGGTTCGGGCTCCTCCTCGATATCCAAGTATGACCAAGCATCCCTACAAGTCACATCAGTAGGCAAAGAGCCAGTATCTTCACACAGCTTACTAGGTACTGCAAAGGCATCTCCTACCTCTAATTGACAGTACCATCCTTCCAATTCAATACAATCATCGGTAGGTTGCATAACAACCAAAATCGAACCACAGAGTAATTCTTTGTCCTCGGGCGTTGTTTGTCCATTATCGGAGATGCAACTTTCGAGATGTATTCCTTCATCTATAGTCGTAGGATGAGAAAGAGTCGCACCCCTAGGCCCATATGTTGCGAACACGTTTGGCAAATCAGGTTCTGGAACAGTCGTACCTCCACTATTTCCATTACCGCCGTTATTCGGTTCGATTGTTGTGTTGATGGGATCTGCCCCTCCAACGGTACCGCCTACTCTGTGGCCCTCTTCATCTAAATCAATATCATAATATTCAGACCAGAGGTCAATGCTTCTCCCATTTTGGAAAGTCTGTGAACGGTTCAGGACATCGAAGTATCTCTCATCACCTAGAGTGAATAGATATTCTAGGGGGACTTGTGCACCTTGGTTACAATTTGCTAAGAAAGCCATTAGTTCATCCACAGTTTGTGTTGCCTCGGGGACTCCATCGTAGGTTATGTCAGCGGCCTTCGTGAATCCCTCTCCTTGGATGATCTGAATTTCATCGTCCATGGCTTGCATTATGTCTACATCACCGAATACGGCTAGTCCTCCCACTACGACAAGACGTACATCGGGGTCAATTGCCTCTACAACGTTACGATAAGGGTCGGCATGGAAGGTATCGAGGACAACAAGATCAGCGGCAAGACCTGGTTGAATTCGACCTGTAAAATCAGCCCAACCAATCGCATCTACAATATTGGTAGTAATCGTTTGAACCAATTCATAATCGGTGAAAATATCTCCAAGTACGTTCTGATCCCACCAATCTGCAGTCTTCAATTCGTGCATCGAACTCTTCGAACCTGAAGGGGCCCAATCAGGTCCAATCATTATGTTTACACCTTCAGCCTTAGCAGTTGCAATATCCGTAGTTTCTCCGTAAAGGATTAGGTTAGAAGTAGGCGACCAAGCGAGACTTCCCCCTACATTTCCGAGTGCATCGAATTCTGCTTGGGTTAATCCTGTTCCATGAATCACAACCAATTCCCCAACGAGTAAATCATTTTGCATCAAGATATCGAATTCCGCTCTACTTGATTCATCAATTCCTTCTGCAAGGTGTAAGAACCAAGCATCTAGTTCACCGGATGCGTTTCCGTCTTTGATGTGATTTCCTTGATAATCAGAAGCTAATTCTGAGACCTTTGTGTGGATGTAATCCTTGCCAAAATTGTAGAGTTCTATGTTTCTTGCAAGCATTGTTTCGAATGTGTCAGTATAGGATGTCGAACTTCCCTGTAGTGCAGTATTTCCTCCTGCTATTGCCCTTAATTCTGCAAATCTTTGTGCAGTAGGATCAGTTAGGGAGCAACCAACTTCCTTCGCATCTCTGTATGAATCCTCAGCCTGCCATTGGTAGCGGTTATCCCAGCCATCCGTTCCGTGATCCCATAGTGGAATAATGTTGTATTTCGCATGATTGTGTGGATCGATGAAACCCGGATATATTGTGCCACTGGTTGAAATTGATACAACACCTTCTGCAGCCGACGGGGTTGAGTCAGAGGCACTCCAAACAGCCTCAATCATTCCATCGATTACGAGAATACGACCATCGTCGATGACAGAATTTTGCGACTCCATTGTAACTACTCGACCTTCTAGGATATATTCGCCTCGATGGATATGATCTTGAGGTGGGTAGCAGTTACCTTGAACTACGTTTGCTACACCTACCCATTCCTGATCATTAACTCCTCCCGGAGTTGGAGCACCATCCGAAAGTTTCGCCCAATTTCCAGTTGAATCGTATCCATACGGAATATCCCAATCGGAGTCTTCTCCTTGGTAACTCACAGAATCGATTTCATTCATATTGCCATCGAGTATTCTAATTGTGTCTCCTTCCCAATAATCGAATTCAATTTGTGTCCAAGATCGAAAGAATGTGATATAACCGCCCGGTTCAAGAATTGTATCCCACTTGATGCTGCAAGCAGGTGAACCTCCATCTGCAATGTCGTCTAGGTACCATCCACCAATATCTATTGCTTCTGAGGTTGGGTTGTACAACTCAACATATTGATCACTGTACGAACCCATCGAACCATCTCCATTCCAGTCAGTTCCTCCGTAGTTTGCATTGTTAACAGATACTAGAATTTCATTGATTACAATTGAATTTCCGGTGCCCTGTGCCGAAGCAGGCATCGGTGTAATCGTCATCATTAACATCAGCAGGGCCAAGGCTAGAGCTCTACGCATCGAATAGCACACGAGTCAATACTCCCCTTCAATCCAACCCCGATTAGTTCAAGGATTTGATTTATCAATTTTACACCTGAATCTTTCATATCGAGAAAGCGAAGCACCGAAATACTGACCGAGTGCAAAGCTCTAGCGTTAGTCATGCAGCGTAGCGGAAGAGTGGCCTGTGCGGCCCTAATGGTCTTCACCATGTCCTTCGCTGGATGTCTTTCCAGTGGGTCTTCTTCTAGCCCAAGTGATTCAATCCCGGACTGGGATAAAGACATGATTTACGTCGATAATCCAATGGGACATTCGGATGCTAGATACTTCGAAGTCAGTTCACCATTTAGTAACCAGTCCTGGGGTAATTCTAGTTGGGCGGTCTTCGGAAATGAAGAAGGGGGTAATTGCTGTGAACACTATCTTGCGGCCACCAAAGAAGGCTGGATTCTCAATTTTGGTGGCGAGTATCCAACTTGGTCAGAAGATAGAGGGCACACTTGGCAGGAATATCGCCCAAGTGTACTATCTCAGATAGGATGCAGGGAGCCGAAGCCAACAGTTCCGGGGCAAGAAGGTCTTGGCGAAGGTAGTATCGTTCAGGCCACGAATGGAGATTTGATTTCTATGGGTTGGTTCCCATATCCAAGTAGTAGTGGAGCCGACCAATTCTATGCTTTTCTGTACGATGCAGATGACGAGGAATGGAGTTGGTGTTTCAATCGTACTCCCGAACCATTCTACGATCGTTCTTGGCAGGTCGAGGTCGTAGGTCCAATTAATGGTGGAATCTATGGTAATGGTGAATATGCAACTTTGGTAATCTCAAATTTCTGGCACCAAGTTGCAAATCTCGGCGGTCAGATTTCCACTGATGGATTGAATTATGATTACTTTGATTTCCCCGATAGAGACGCTAACCTCGATTCAATCGAGGTGGATTTAACTGCGGAAGGATTGGGTCCGGAATGGGATTTCACAAAACCGCATAAAGAGATGCGAGCGTTTCCCGTGCCTTCAGGCGGGTTATATTTCCCCGACTACTTCACCGATGGAACCGACGCATTCGTCGACACCTCTCTAAATTGGTGGTCTGCTACAACACTGAATGGTTCATCACTTCCTACTCAGTACTGTGCTTTTGATTCTTCATCGGCTCTACATTGCTTTGGCGGGTTGTCAGGCGGTGTTGGGATTACACACTACATGTCCTGGGATGGTGGAGAAACTTGGGATTTGCAGAATTACAACATAAGCGGAGTCGCTACTGAAATTGAAGAATGGGAATGGCATTCAAGTGGAGTTCACGATTTAATGGTTGTAAATATCAGATACCAGAGTGCAGAAGGTCCAGATGTTGATGTTGCCTGGCATGTTAGAGGCTTCTCGGAATCTCTTGAACCCGATTCAATGACCTATCTTGGTCAAGGCGACCTAGATTCAACATCTGGTGCAGGAAATGACATTCGGTTTGACTTTGCGAGTATGGGGATTCTACCAGATGGTGGTTCATTTATCGCTTATCATGATTCAACAGACCCCGACCCATTGTTCGGGCTAGAGTTACTTTTGCCAGCAGAATATGGTCCTTCAATAGCGATTTGAATCTAAGATTCTACATCAAAGGTCACCGAGACACCATCTACTTCGAAGTTATCTCCCTTTGCAATGCCTTGGTTCAGGCTTGCTGAACCCGCCCTGACTTCAGATTGAAGGTGACCCCAGTCGGAGTCCGACAAGTCAAGTCCATCAATCCAGACAGCCAGATTAATTGTGGCTTCAACATCAAGATCGAGGTCCTTACGCTTTGATTGTACTCTACGAATAATATCACGAGCTAGACCTTTGGATAGTAAGTCTTGGTCCAAAACCATGTCGAGTACCAAAGAGACATCTCCTATGTCCTCGTCAGAGATTGTTGCTGCAGCATAACCTTCTTGTTCGACTCTACGAATTTCTATGTCTTCCATTGTTATGTCATATCCTTCAAGGATACAGATTCCTGCGTCAATTTCGAGTAGTAGGTTATCAGGATCTGCTTCTGCGAGCAATGCTAGAACCGCGGGCAAATCTTGACGGCACTTTGCACCAAGTGACTTTCTATTCGGTTCGATAACGATTCTTTGGAAGCGCTCGAGGTCATCTTCCGTAGTCAGCGATTCAACATTCAATTCTTCAGACAATAAATCATGAAATTGTGAAATGTCCGGGCCACCAACTATCCATCCCGACTTACATGGTAGTCTCTGTCTACGATCCGCTTCAACCCGAATTCGACGTCCGGTTTCTGCCAACGTTCGAACCAAGGCCATCTCTTGCTCCAATGCCCAGTCCTGAGGTGGTAGGGTTGAATCTACTAATTTCGAGCCAACCGGCCAATCAGCAAGATGTACGGATACTCCAGTCAGGTCTCGGTGAATCTGATCTGGCATGAATGGAGCCACCGGTGCCATCAGACGGCAAACTGTGAGAAGTACCTCGTGGAGGGTGTGCTGACAGGCTCGCTTATCGCTTGAATCAGCCTCATCCCAAAGTCGTCGCCGACTTCTGCGCACATACCAATTGGACAAGTCATTAACAACGAATGATTCCAAATCCCTACCTGCTTTATGGAAATCCCAAGCAACGAATTGGTCGTGGTAAGCATTGGAAACCGTATGTAATCTTGAGAGGATCCAACGGTCGAGTGGACTTCTTTCAGATACCTCAACAAATCCTTCCTCCTCATCTGGGTCAAATCCATCAAGTGCGGCATAGTCTGCATGGAATCGATGAACATTCCAAAGAGTCAGGAACATCTTAGCATATGACTCGCGAACTCCGTTAGGGTCGAAATTGGTTGGTGACCAAGGGGCACTTTGTGTCATCATATACCAGCGAATTGAATCTGAACCTTCCTTGTTGAAATGGTCCCAGGGATTGACAACATTCCCTCTTGATTTCGACATTTTCTTACCATCTTTATCCAGAATATGACCCAATGAGAGGCATCTTCTGTAGCATATGCTGTCGAATACCGTAGTAGATACTGCCATGAGCGAATAGAACCAACCACGAGTTTGGTCGACAGCCTCGCAAATGTAGTCCACAGGGAATGAACCGTCGAATTTATCATGATTCTCAAATGGATAATGCCATTGGGCGAAAGAAGCACATCCGGAATCGAACCAACAATCCATGACATAGGGCTCTCGAATCATTTCTCCAGAACATCCATCAGATGGGCAGTGCAATTTTACATCGTCAACATAGGGTCTGTGTAATTCTGGAGGCATTGAGGAATCAGCGGTTTTCATTTCCTCCATTTCATCGATACTTCCTATGCAGTGTTCCTTACCACATTCTTGGCAGATCCAAACTGGGATCGGAGTCCCCCAATATCTTTCTCGACTAATCGCCCAATCTTTGATGTTGGAAAGCCATTCACCCATGCGCTTTTCACCAGTCCACGAAGGAGCCCATTCTACTTCGGAATTGTATTGCAGGATTTGTTCCTTGACCGCAGTCATTCGAACGAACCAGCTGTCCATTGCATAGTACAACAGAGGATGATCGGTTCGCCAACAATGTGGGTAATCGTGAGTATATCTGTGCTCTCTGTAGAGTAAATTTTGCTCTGCGAGTAGGTCAATAATATCGGAATCACAATCCTTGACGTATCTTCCGTCAAGTTGCATATGAGTTCCTTCAACAAACCTTCCATCCATTCCAACGGTATGTTGTGCAGGAAAACCTTCCTTCATTCCGAGATTGTAATCGTCTTCACCATACATTACCGCTGTGTGTACAACACCTGTACCGTCAGTAGTAGTAACGAAGTCAGCGCCTACGATTGTCCAAGCAGCGGGATGATTCGATCCATCAATTGCTCCTTCAAACAGAGGTTGGTATGACATACCGACTAAATTTGAGCCTGGGAATTCGTCAATAACTTCCACTTGATGCCTCAAAACTGTACTCATTAGATCCTTGGCAAGAATCAATTCTTCTTCTATTGGAGATCCTCCACGCCCCTCCCATGAGTCTGACGGTGGGGCTGTAATCTTGACTCGAACATAAGTCACATCTGGCCCAACTGCGAGTCCAACATTTCCAGGTAGTGTCCAAGGAGTGGTTGTCCAAGCCAAAACAGAAGCATCATCATCTAACAATTTGAACTTAACAAAAACCGCAGGTTCTGAAACTTCCTTGTACCCAAGAGCAACTTCATGACTGGAATAGCTGGTTCCTGTTTGGGGGCAATAAGGTAGGACCTTATGGCCTCTGAACAACAATCCTTTGTCGAACATTTGCTTCAAAGACCACCAAGCAGATTCAATGAATTCATCGTGTAAGGTAACGTACGGGTCATCCATGTCGACCCAGAAGCCCATTCTTTCGGTCATTTCTCGCCATGCTTGTTCGTAAGTCCAAACACTCTCCTTGCATTTCTGATTGAATGCTTCCATTCCGTAGGCCTCAATCGCTTCATTACTCATCAAATCCAGTTGTTTTTGAACTTCGATTTCAACAGGAAGTCCGTGAGTATCCCAACCAGCCTTTCTTTCCACGATGTGCCCTTCCATAGTCTTCCATCGACAAACTAAGTCCTTGAATAGACGAGAAATAACGTGATGAATACCAGGTTTTCCGTTAGCAGTAGGCGGACCTTCTAGGAAGGTGAAAGGAGATGCACCTTCGCGGCGCTCCTCAATGCTCTGGGCGAATGTCATCTCATCGCTCCAGGTTTGCATTAGGGCAGTCTCTAGGGCGACCGGATCAAGATCACCAGCTTGCGTGGGCACTACCATCGAAGCACCCGAACTGAGATGTCGTCTTGAACTTGAGGGGGTCGCCCAAAGGGCGCTATGACTAATTGCAAGGGTTCAAAGACTAATTCAGCGGGGTTGTATACATGTCAGATACCATCACGCTCGAAGTTGGGGGAATGACCTGTGACGGATGTTCATCTAGAGTTCGCGATGCTCTTCAATTAGTATCTGGTGTTAGTTCCGCCGAGGTTTCTCATGAGCAAGGAACTGCGGTCATTTCTCACTCTGGCTCATCAAGAGAAAATTTGTCCAGTGCAGTGCGAGCAATCGGATACACCGTGGATGGCCTTGGAGAAGAATTCCATTGGCGAGATGGAAGTGTATGGAAACAGTCGGCACACAATACCAAGTGGTGCTTGATTGGCTGTAGTATTGGTGATTTTGGAACAATTGCCGCTTTCCAATTTATTCCTTATCTTGATGCACTTGGCTGGACCGCAATGTCGATTATGATGCTTGCAATGTTCAATGGAATCATGACCTCAATAGCACTTGAGACCTTCATCTTAATCAAACAGATGGGAGGAATTAGAGAAGCATTCAGAGTAGCTATTGGAATGTCTCTTATTTCGATGATAGCAATGGAATCTTCGATGAATGCTACAGATATTCTAATTATGGGAGAACCTTCATTGACATGGTGGGTAATTCCGATTATGTTGTTCGTAGGGTTCATTACTCCATGGCCATACAACTATTGGCGTCTAAAGAAATACGGCTTAGCATGTCATTGAAGCGGTGAGAATGTGATTGATTGGAGTGAATTAGCGGACGAAATTACCGCTTGGATAGCAGATTATGCCGAAAGTAATGGCATATCCACTCTAGTCATTGGAGTTTCTGGTGGCATCGATTCTGCCGTAACCTCAACTTTATGCGCCAAAACTGGAATGAGAACTCTTGTCTTCAATTTGCCCATTCGCCAAGCAAATTCTCAGTATGATCTTTCCAACAAGCATATAGAATTTTTACAGCAGAATTGGAATAATGTGGGTAGCCATGAAATTGATCTTTCAGAAGTATTAACCGCCTTTGAAAATACGGTCCGTGAGTACAACTCCGATCTCACTTTGGCAAATTTTAGAGCCAGATTGAGAATGGCTACCTTGTACAATTTTGCTGGGTTGAAGGAAATCAATGGTATAGTCGTCGGTACAGGTAACAAAGTGGAAGACTTCGGAGTCGGCTTCTTCACTAAGTACGGCGATGGTGGAGTCGATATCTCTCCAATCGCCGATTTGTACAAGTCAGAGGTCTATGCGTTAGCAGAGACACTAGGGATAATTCAGGAGATTCAAGATGCTGCCCCTACTGACGGACTTTGGATTGATGGCAGGACGGATGAGGACCAATTGGGTGCCACATACGCAGAACTTGAATGGGCAATGAAAGAGATCGAGAACCCCTCTGGCCGAGAGCACTCGGCTAGGGAAGAAGAAGTTCTAGAGAGGTATCTAGAGCTCAACAAAGCTAATTCACACAAGATGAATCCAATACCAATTTTCGAGATGAAGAATCGTCAATGAGTGATCCTGATGTCAATGCAACTCTGTGGAGCCGACGAGGTTCGAGATGCTATTGGAAACGGACACCTGATAACATTGATTTTAGTAAAAAGAGATCATGGTAAAAGGGCAGTCGATGAAATCATTTTTCTGGCACAAAAATCTCAAATTCGTGTGATTGAAGGCTCAGAAAATGATTTGTGGAGAATGGCAAGGAACAATTCTGACGGGGCTCCGGATATTCTGGCTTTAGTAGGGAGGAATCCATCTGCCACCTTCGAAGAAGTTCTCCAATCTGGCGGTCTAATTTGGATGCTTGATGGGGCAAAATACCCTGTCAACATTGGTTTTTGTATACGAACTGCCGAAGTCTCTGGGGCAGATGCTGTAGTCATTGATGGTCAATTGAATAACCAAGAGAGAAGTGCAGCAAAACGTGCCTCAATGAAAGCACATAGATTCATTCCAGTCTTCTGGCGCAACGCGATTGAATCAATACAGTCCGCTAAACAGGCAGGATTCAGAATAATCGCTGTTGAAGATATTGGGGAAAAGACACCTTGGGAAGTAGACTTGACTGGTAATGTGATTCTAATTGTAGGAGGTGAAAGAGAAGGTATCAGCGATGAAGTATTATCTTTAGTTGATGAGGTTATCAGAATTCCAATGACTGGATTTGTACCGTCTTTCAATCTACAAGCACCGCTGTCTTCGGTCGCAATTGAATCACAAAGGCAACGCTCTGAATAATCTCTTATTCACGAATGTGAACTTGGATTGATAACGATTTGAAAACTCGCCACTATAGTAAAAATCGTGGCTGCAACTAAGGCGATTGTCGCACCTGAACCACTTTCTAATTCAGCAGAGATATATATTCCAAGGATCACAGAAGTCAATCCAAAAATTTGCGTCCAAATCATACACGAACGAAAGCTTCTACCGACGAATTGTGCAGTCGCTGCTGGAGTGACCAATAGTGCTGTTACGAGTAATGCTCCTACAATTTGAACCATACTAACAACTACCGCCGCAGTTAGAATACTGAATATTAGACCAACATCTCGGACGGGTAAGCCTTGAACTCTAGCGGCCAAAGGGTCGATTGTAGATGCCAACAATACCGGGTGAATGAAAAATAATGTTGCGAATACAGCTAACGAAACCACCACAATGAGGCTAAGGCTGAAAGGAGTGATTAGGTTCAAACTACCCCAAAGATATCCATGCACATCTGAAGTTATACCTCCGCCCCAGACTTTGAGAACCAATATGCCAAACGCCAACATCCCAGTCAGGAAAATAGCGATTGCTGCATCACCTGTAAGTAACTCTCTTGATTGTAATTCGTAAATTAGAATTGAAGCAATTGTGCTGAAGAATAATGCCCAAAGTAGTGTATAGGATGATCCGACAACAAGTGCTACTGCAATTCCACCAAAAGACACGTGAGCCAATCCATCTCCAATCAAAGATAGATTTCGAATCAATAGGAATGAGCCCATTAGTCCCGCGATTATAGTGACCAAGATAGAAGCAATCAGGGCTCTTTGAAAAAGTTCTACTTCGAAATATCCCGGAAAGACATCTCCTGGTACGATTGGTGCGATAAATTCCAAGAATGGAGAAACCACCCTTAGTAAGGTATCTCCAATGACCTCAAAAGAAAGAGTCTCCGACATCATAAATCCCCCTGATATGTTCTAGTCTTGGTGTCCGTGTGAATCATCATGAACTGGTTTTATGCCCCTTAATTCAGCAAGTTCGGTCAATTTCGGGAATTTACTTGTTTCACCATCAAATTTTATTGACCCCTCAAGGTAAATCATCCTATGAGCGGTCTGGCGTATGGCTGCGAGATCATGGGATACCATTAGTATGGTTTTTTCGGATTCATGGCATAGTACATCCAATAATTTCAGTAATGAACTTCTAGCCTCTCTATCAATTCCTACTAGCGGCTCATCTAGGATGATAAAATCTGCTTGGGAAGCCAAGGCTCTAGCAATAACTGCTCTTTGCCTTTGACCTCCTGACAATCTACCGATATCTGTGTTTGCGACATCTTTTAGATCAACCATTTCAATCGCTTTATTTACAATCTCATCATTACTTCGCAAAGAAAACATATTCCGGCTGGAAATCGTACCTAATTTCACTAGTTCTCTTACGGTTAATCGCAAATTACGGGGCAAATTAGAAGCGGCTTGTGACACCCAAGATACTCTCCCATCATTGCTCTTACACATAGGCTCGCAGCCGTATATTCGAATTATACCAGAGTTTGGCTTAAGGATTCCAAGTATAGAAAGAAGAAGAGTTGTCTTTCCACTTCCGTTTGGCCCCACAATACCTACAAATTCGCCCCTTCTAATTTTCAGATCAATATCTGAAATAATTAAGTTACCCGAGCGAACCACTGAAAGCCCCTCGACATCGAGAATGGATTCGCCAATATCCAATTCTTTAGAGGAAGTAACCTGCAAACTAAACACCTCTAGAATAGGTAAGGATGAATGAAACCCATCCCCCTTTGTTTATCAAAGGGTCCTTGTTTGCATGTAGCTTCTCATCATTTTGAATACGAGAGAGGAAAACACTATTCCTACGAAAAAGAGAGGGATATAGTCTATGTAATTCATTTTCGCCCCCCCTGGTAAATCAAATTAATGAACTAACTCAACAGCCCATTCCTGCCTTCAAGCTCTCCAGATTCTTTTCCATGAGGCTGAGGTAGTTGTCCTCTGAATCCATTGGTGGAAGTTCCATAGTGTACAGAGTCTGAACTTCGATACCATCCGGCATTGTGCCCGTTTTTGTCTGTTCTACAATTCCGGATACAGCATTAGGGCTGGTAAATTCTTCGACGAACAATACCGTTATTCCCCCTTCTTCAATTTCCTCAAGAACCTCAGAAATATCAGCAGCTGAAGGTTCACCTTCTGGGTCTATTCCATGTATAGTCACGAAGCGTATATCATAGAGTGTTCCGATGTAAGAATAGGCATTGTGATTGGCAACAACAGTCCTTTCCTCGCATTCGTCACTGATGGCATTGTACTTCATGTGCAGGCTATCTAATTCTACTTTGAATGCCTCAGCATTCTCGTTGAATGTATCTTCATGCTCAGGGTACTGTTGGTTTAGGACTTCGAGTACCAGGTCAACTTGAGCCTTGAATGCAAGTGGGGATAGCCAGCTGTGTGGATCAAACTCAATCTCCTCATCCGAGTGGTCATCGTGATCATCTTCCTCATCTGAGTGGTCA
>DAMG01000058.1:11584-18029 GCA_002497025.1 Euryarchaeota archaeon UBA126 | reverse complement strand
GTGGTCATCTTCCTCATCTGAGTGTTCATCACCGTGATCATCGTGATCATCATGGCCATGGTCGTGATCATCATTCATTAGAACGAATAGCTCCACATCCATTGAAAGAGCGAATCCATAGTCACCCTCTTCTTCTATGTGAATGACTACGTATCCAACTTCGTGATGTCCCTCCTCATGTGAATGGTCATCATCATCATCGGGTCCGCTGTCTGCTGCAACCCACATTAGACCATCAGCCACACAGTCCTCTTCATGTTCGTAGGTCATGTTGACAGTATGGGTATTGATGTCGTAACAAACCATTTCTTCTGGGAAGGATAGTGTGTGAGCGACGAAATCTGCATGGATTTCGGGAAGGTCATGATCCTCCTCTTCCATCCACATGTGACCTGCGGCCACGCAGTCCTCTTCTGTTTCGTACTCATCGTGATTTTCGTGCGTAGTAGTATCATGGCAGACACCGTGATGGTCATCGTGACCATCTTCCATCCAAACATGCCCTGCAGCTTCACACTCTTCCTCAGTTGATTCGTAGTTCTCGTGAGTATCGGTGTTGTGGCACATCTCCTCAGATGTGTGGTCATCGTGATCATCCTCATCATCTGAGTGGTCCTCATGGTCGTCTCCCTCGTCGCCGTGATGGTGGTGTGCGTGTCCACCTGGCATCTTCAAAGCAGCCATATTGAAGTCCTCATCGTGCTCGGATTCGAACTCAAGAACATATTCTCCTTCTTCCATGTGGAAGATTGAGATTACTGTGTCAGTAGGACAACCTGTTGGATTTTCGATGGTCTCCTCTGCTTCAGCATGTGCGTGTCCATCATGATGGCCTTCCTCTAGTTCCATAATTTCGTGAATGAAGTGTTCAAGTTCATTGATGTCCAGAAGTCCATCCATGTTTGCGTCGCTCTCGTTGAAAATTTCCATCAATGCGGACATTTCCACTTCGTGTTCATCATCATGGTCATCATCCTCGCCTTCTTCCCATGATGCCCAGAATTCATCCCAAGACAAAGATCCATCGCCATTCGTGTCGAAGTACTGTAGAGCGGTCTCAGGAGTTATCTCTTCACCATCGTCATCATGGTCATCATCATGGTCGCCATCTTCATCTGAGTGGTCATCGTGATCATCATCATGGTCGCCATCTTCATCTGAGTGGTCATCGTGATCATCATCATGGTCACCATCTTCATCTGAGTGGTCATCGTGATCATCATCATGGTCGCCATCTTCATCTGAGTGGTCATCGTGATCACCGTGACCATCGGACATAGTGCCCAAAGCAGTGCTCTCAAATGGCCCTTCGGTCAGAACTTCGCAGAGATTTGAAATCAATACTGATTCGTAATCAAGCGTATCCTGACCAGTTGGCATTGTGTGAGTCATTACAGAGAGGGGAGCATCTTCCCCTAGAGCTTCTATTGTTGTGTCTACCCATGGCTCTAGATTGAGCCCGTGGTAGAAGAAAACATCGGAGTCTATCAGCCTCAATATATCAGCAGCGGATGGTTCGTAGTCGTGTACTGGGATATTAGAAGGGCTGATTACTTCCACAGTTAGTGTATCTCCTACAACTGCAGATACCAACTCTCCAACGTGGTAAGTTGATACCATGATTGTCGCATCTTCTTCTTCTTCTCCACCTAGACATCCAGCTAGACTGGACAAAACTAGTACTAAACTCATCAAAGCGGCTCTGTAGGCTGTGCTATTCATTGCCCTCGCGTCTTCTAATAACTATATAATCGAAACTAATAAATAGGCTTCAGGTTATTATTATTAACAAGAGGCTTTTCGGACAAATATGAGTCAAATCATCACTTTCAGCGTCGACAAAGAATTTGCGGGACGGCTAGATGGATTTATTGAACAGACAGGTTACAAAAATCGAAGTTTGTTTTTACGGGATGCGAGTCTTCACTTTGCAGACGTGTCCATTAGAGGTGATCTACAATCTATTGATGAAAATAGGCAGATTGACGGTACTGCGATAGTATATTTTCAACACCATGTGGAGAATAAACTCTCAGAGTTAAGACATTCAGATAAATTCCAAATTACATCTTATCATCATAATTGCCTAGCCACTAGTCACACATGTGTAGATACCATGCAGGTAAGTGGAGAAGCTGGAGCTATCAGAGATATGATAAGCTATCTGAGAAATATCAATGACGTCGACAAAGTAGAGTTTGTTCTAGCCCCATTTAGAGAGTCAGGCTGCTGTTGAATCAATCAGAAATTTTGAAACCTTCCAATCATTGATTCCAACGAATTGAAGGAGTGTCGCTGCCGCGGCATAAGCGTGGAGATACCTCCCGAACTAAAATCGATGCTCGACGAAGAGCATGGCCCTACTAAGCAAAAGGCCGCAAGATTAGTGGTCGATTTGGCTGCATCTGCAGGGGCATCGGAATTCACACGTTGCACCCATGCTCACGTTTCAGGCGTTAGTGTAATCACAGGAGGCTATGGCTTGAGGCGCTTCCTATCTGACATTTCAGGAGATCCAGAAGGTGTAGTTTCAATTCCGACTACATTGAATTCAGCAGGTTGCGACCGAGAACAGATTGAAGAAATGGGTATAGACTATGAGAATTTCCTTGAATACCAATTTGAAATTATCCACGCCTACTCTGAATTGGGCATCGAAGCCACTCTTTCTTGTACCCCTTATGATCGTGGAATTGAAATGGAATCTGGTATCGGTTCTTGGGCCGAATCGAATGCTGTTTGTTATTCAAATTCCTATACCTCTCTGATGACTAATCGTGAATCTGGGCTATCTGCTCTGGCCACAGCACTAACAGGATGGGCTCCTCTTTGGGGTCTTCACATTGAGGAAAACCGAATCCCAAATATCCTTGTGAAGGTAGAAGCCTCGATGGAGAACCTTGCAGATTGGTCAGTATTGGGAGACTGGATTGGAATGCAAATAAAGCCAGAATGGAATCTTCCATGGGGGATGATGCCTCGTATAGTCGGACTACCTTCTAATGCGGATTTCGAGATGCGCAAAGCGTTGACAGCAGCAGCTGCAAATTATGGCTGCCCTATGCTATGGGCTGACGGGCTAACTGTGGAAGCACCCGAGGTGCCTCAATTCGAAGGGGAACTGATTTTTTCAGAGAACGATCTCGCTCAAAGATACTCAGATTTGGCGCCTTCAGGGGTAGTTGACCTAGTGGTTATTGGTTGCCCTCAAGCAAGTGTTGGAGAAGCGCGAGCAACTGCTGCGGCGGTTCGAGGACGAATGGAATTGGGGCAGAAAGTACCTGACAGCCGACTTTGGGTTTTCACAAGCGGCTATAATTATGATTTATTGCAAGCCGATGGCACTGTTGATTTGTTAGAAGAAGCCGGTTCTTTAGTTTTGAAAGACACCTGCCCCGAGGTGACTCCTTATAATCGATCAAAATACAATCATATTCTGACTAATTCTCTGAAAGCCGAACATTATCTGAAGAGTGGTCTGAATCGTTTACCAACAAGTGTAGCGCCAATTGAAGAATGTGTTGCCCACGCATTTGACTCCAGTCTTTCTGAAGGCCCTCGTCCTGTATTAGATGGAAAGAAGGCAAAACCACTGGCCTCAAATAAAACTCATCGAACTGGCTCTGCAAATCTCTATGGAAAAGGCCTGCCCAGTCAATCAAACTGGAAAATTACTGGTAAAGCAATGGTCACTGATGTCCCTATTACTTACCTTGGATACGTGAATAGAGATTCTGGTGTAATCGAAGAGCCAGGACACCCACTAGACGGTGTTCCAATTGAAGATACAATCCTAATTTATCCGAAAGGTTCCGGCTCTACGGTTGCTCCTTTCGTTCTAATGGGCTTGATTTACACAGGTAAAGGTCCGAAGGGAATAATCAATCGAGACGTTTGTCCACTTACTCTTCCGGCAGCTAGCCTGTTGGCACTTCCGTATGCCCACGGATTTGACACAGATCCTACCCTAGAAATCAATGATGGCGACTCCGTTGAAATGAGTCTTGAGAATGGTCAAGTGCAACTTACGGTTATCACTCGCGCGAGCGAGGATTGATGACCAAAGCGCTTCGCAGAAGGGTTGTGAGTAAGCGGCCAGATCCAGAACCCTGTCGCGATCAGGACCTTGGTAAGTTCGAGGTTACTGTAAGGGATGGAGCCGCTAGGTTAGGTAAGTTATTCACAAGACACGGAATTTTAGAAACTCCAATGTTACTCCCTGTGATCAACCCAAATATTCGCACTATTGAACCCAGGGAGATGTGGGATAAGTATCGAGTGAATGGTCTAATCACAAACTCCTACGTCACATGGAAACATGAAAAATTACGTCAACCCGCACTCAAAGATGGAATACATTCCTTGCTCGATTTTCCAGGTGTAATTGTAACAGATTCTGGAACTTTCCAATCCTATGTCTATGGTGATGTAGAGGTGGGAGTCGAAGAAATAGTCGAATTTCAAAAGAAAATCGGAGTGGACATAGGCACCATGCTCGATGTCTTTGGTCGACCTGATATGTCGCGAGAAGAAATTGAACATGCGGTACAGGAAACTGCAAATCGTGCATTGATATCATTGAACACAGCCGGGGCTGAAATGCTCCTGAATGGGCCCGTACAAGGAGGTCTTCACGATGATCTCAGAGCTCAAGCTGGCGCTTTGATGGGAGAAGTTTCAGGAGAACATCGAGGCTTTGCAGTACATCCAATTGGAGGCATAGTGCCGTTAATGGAAAAACAAAGATATCTGGAATTATTTCGCATTCTTCTTTCCTCTCGTTCTACGATTCCACCAAATCGACCAATACACATGTTTGGATGCGGGCATCCGATTTTATTCCCTATGTGTATTGCTCTAGGTGCTGACCTATTCGATTCAGCCGCTTACGCTTTATTCGCCCGCGACGACAGATTACTGACTCCCACAGGAACTGTCAAATTAGGAGATTTAACAGAATGGCCACATACTTCCTCAGCCCTATTTCCTTACACACCTAATGAGGTTCGTGAGATGGAAAAGGATGAGCGTTCAACTCTCTTGGCTCACCATAATCTCGAGGTTACTCAGGCAGAGCTTGCGAGATGTAGGGAGGCCGTGAGAAACGGAACTATTTGGCAATTGGCTGAGCAGAGAAGTCATGCTAATGCAAAACTTCGTGAAGCCTTCGAATGGGTACTAGAGCAATTGGAAGAAAGTGACGAAGGCCCAGTCGCAGAAAGCGTTCTGAGAATCATCGCCTCAAGTGACCCGATTAGGGGTTCGGCAGAGCAATTTTCCGACGACATCGATAGTCGGCCACATCTGCTTCATTTGAATGCCTTATTGGCTATGAGATGGCGCCGCCCTGGATCTTGGTGGGATGGCTCAGATGATAAGGCAGAACGGGTTGTAATATTGTCAGGGGCAGAGCCGCCGTGGCGCGATTCTGCATTAGGTTCTGCAATAAGTGCGTTGGAAGAAGAACCCCGTTCAATCGTACTAATTTCAACCCCGATCGGTCTAATTCCATTCACTCTCGAGGATGTTTCTCCATGGTGTCATATCCAGTGTCCTGATGAACTATGGAATTTGGTTCTCGATGAAGCTGAAATCGATACTTGGTTGGAAGACCTTGGAGTCGCAGATTTACCTCTGGATATCCATGTCTGTCAACCCGATCCAGAAGATGAGGCGGGTGGTGAAAATCGAAGAAAAATACGTGACTGGATTGACCGTTGTACCATTGTCGACAAATTATCATTATTATGTGGAATTTCACCTTCAGAAGTTTGTAAATTATCTGATGAAATGACCTCGCGTCGGTCTCGTACAGACCGCATGGTCAATGTCAACTTTGCAGGAATACATTGCCTATCTCCCCGTTTACCAGATGGCGCTCTTTCCCTAACCTTGGCCGGTGCAAAAAAACTCCATGAATTAAATCCAAAACCGCCGAATACATTTGAGCAAGGGATAATATCGAGCGAGTTAGATCACCCAGGGATACCCCGTGTTTTATTGATGGATGATGCGATCCCATTTGTTGGAAAAGGGCGTAATGTAATCCATGGTTTCGTTCTTGGTGCCGATCCTCACCTAATTGTCGGTCAACCATGCTTGGTTGTTAGTACAAAAGGTGAATTGGTAGCCCATGGATTAGCGAATGCAACAGCCGACGATATGGCCTTCTTTGACAAGGGCATTGCAGTCAAGGTTCGAGATGGAGTATTGTAGTAATTCTGCGATGCAATTACAATTGCGACGGGGATTCATTCAAGTGATTCAGGCCCTCACATCAAGGCGACTCCCCTAGGGAGTCGTTCAGTTGGAGATGTTTTCTTGAGTGAAGGATTTGTCATCGAGACGCGTAATTTACGCAAGATGTACGGTCCACACCTAGCCCTAGACGACGTCGATGTTCAAATTCCACGAGGAGCGATTGGAATCTTAGGTCCAAATGGTG
>DAMG01000058.1:6880-11278 GCA_002497025.1 Euryarchaeota archaeon UBA126 | reverse complement strand
TAGGTCCAAATGGTGCAGGTAAGTCGACATTCTTCAAGTGCATTCTAGGATTGATTACTACAACATCTGGAGAAGGTAACGTTCTCGGCTATGATATCAAAACTCAAGGTGACATTATTCGTTCAAGTATTGGCTATATGCCAGAATATGACTCACTAGACCCAGATCTGAATGCAATTGATCAGGTCAGATATGCTGGAGAACTTATCGGAATGAATCCTGCTGCAGCGATGCAGAGAGCCCATGAGGTATTGGAATACGTAGGACTCAGAGACCAAAGATATCGGAAAATTGAATCATTCAGTACTGGAATGAAACAAGCGACAAAACTGGCTTGCGCAATTGTTCATGATCCAGAAATTCTAATCTGCGATGAACCCACTAACGGTCTTGATCAACGCTCGAGGGAATTCATGCTGAATACCCTTAGGAGAACCGTTGACGAGGGGGGCGGCACCGTTCTGATGTCGAGTCACGTAATGGATGATGTTCAGGAGGTATGTGACAGAGTTGTTTTGATTCACAAGGGTCAAATTGTCGTCAATAGGCCAATTACCGACCTTGCAGATCAGATTGAGAAAGAGGTAGAGGCAGTAATTTGGGGAGGTGCCTCAAAAATGGAGGAAGCCTTGATTTCGAACGGCCTGAAAGTTAGACGAATGGGTAGAGTCATGAGGGTAACTATTGAGGATGAGAACACTATTGATAGAATCATCTCTACTGCTGCTAAATCGGAAGTCCAAATCAGAGAATTAAGGGAATATGAGCCAGATCTGGAAGATATTTTCCTCTTGATTATGGACAAATTAGGAGCTAGAGTGAAGGGGACATCGGAACTGATGACTTCAGAACATACTGGAGGTGAATAAGGTGTCTGCAGAAGAATCCAACACAGATAACTTGCCAGATCAGGAACTTCCAGAAAATCCAACTTCAACACCAGCCGATACCGAGTTAGGTCAGACTCGTATGGAAGTCGCTTACGGGGCTGGTGATGGAGATGATGATGCCAAGGCAATCGTTGCTCGTAAAGCCTCGATGGGTGTTCTTTACGAGCAAATTTATCGCCCTTGGAATGGAGAACTAGGTCCACGTTGGGTTCGAAATTATGCTATATTTAGACACCATGTATACGGTATATTCAGGGGTAAAGGTCATCGCCACTATAATCCATTTGTTCGACTTTCAATCTTAGTAATTTTCCTAACCTCTCTAACTCCAATTGCAATGATTTTCCTTTCGGTCACAATTTCCGGAGGGGAAGGTTCTGATTGGCTAAATCGTATGTGGGGAGTCAATCGATACAACCTATGGGGTCAGGTTTTGGGGTACTTCCCTAGAAACCTCTGTATGTGGCCATTACTAACTGCATTAGTGGTTGGCGGAATGATCTCTGATGATAGAAAGAATGGAACTAGCGCGATTTACTTTTCACGCCCTGTAACTAGAGCAGATTATACCGCGATGAAATATCTATCATCTGCAGTTGTTCTTGGATTTGTCATAGTATTTTCTTACATGCTATACTACACTTCTGCAATTGTTTTCAATGGAGAGGGTTGGGCCTACCTAATCGATACACTTCCAATATTCTTAGGCGGATTAATCGCAGGCATTCTATTGGTTATTACTTACACTTCAATCGGCATGGCTCTATCAAGCGTTAGCCAGAGTCGCTTCTTTGCCGCGATTGGCTTCCTAGCCATTATTTTTGGAACTAAAGTAGTCGCTCTAATGATTGAACTGATCTTTGAAACTACTGTATTCTATATTTTGAGCCCGTACGATTCCCTTGCACACTTAGGTCAATGGCTTGTGGGGATTCCTGCAAATTATGAGCATTCACTGGCATTATCGATTATCTCTATTTTACTTTACAACGCCGCCTCAATTGGTTTACTCGTAACTAGAGTACGTTCACTGGAGGTGACTCGAGAATGAGTACCAAAGCCACTCCAGCAGTGTTGCTGGAAAAATGCTCAAAATGGTATGGCCAAGTCATTGGAATCAATGATGTATCTCTAGCAATAGATGGAGGGGTTACAGGAATTCTAGGACCAAACGGTGCAGGGAAATCTACTCTTTTCAAACTACTAATGGGGCGGTTAAAACCCAGTAGCGGAAATGTTCGTCTGTTTGGCGTGGACCCTTGGGTTAGCACCTCTCCTTATCGCAGAGTGGGTTATGTTGCTGAAACTGAAAAGTTGTATGATTGGATGACTGGACATGACTTCGTTTCTACTTTAGCTCGTCTACATGGTATGACTCGAGAAGAGGCGAGTGATAGAGCGTCACACGTACTTGATTTCGTCGGGCTTTCTGATGTTCAAAACAAAGAAATTGGCAAGTACAGCAAAGGTATGAGACAGAGAGTGAAAATTGCTCATGCTTTGGTTCATGACCCTGATTTGATAATCCTCGATGAGCCGTTACATGGTTGCGATCCAATAGCCAGAACCAGTATTATGAGCGTAATTCGTGATTTGGGCAGCCAAGGAAAAACAGTCTTAGTTTCAAGTCACATATTAGATGAAATTGAGAGAATTACGGAGCAAATTGTCATTCTTCACAATGGGAGATTACTAGCTCTAGGAAATCTCCATGCAATTCGTGATTTGCTGGATAAACATCCACATAGAATATTGATTCGTACTGAAAATCCAAGAAAACTTGCAGAATCCTTCGTTCCTGAAGATCCAGTATATGGAGTTAGATTCGCAGAAGATGGTGCGTTGGAGGTCTTGACCAATGACCTTTCTGCGGCACATGAAGTACTACCAAGGGTGATAGTTGATTCCGGATTGAAAATCACCTCTATCGAGAATCCTGATGATAATTTAGAGGCCTTACTAGGGTATCTTGTAGGTGATGCTTCATGATGGATAGACAAGGTAGAGGTCTCGCAGAGACTGTATGGACTAGGCTAGATAGGAAGGCTGGAGCAATTACAGAACTCACAATCCGTCAATTAAGACATCGCCTCTCAACCTGGGTAGTCTTGGCAGTCGGTTTCCTGTTGCTTATTGCCTTGCTTGCCTTGTTTATTGGAGGGATTAGAGACGGTTGGGAACCAATCGATAACGATGGTGATGCTCATGATTGGGACGGAGATGGTTACCCAGCAGGTCAGGAATTCAAGTATGGTTCAGATCCATTCGATCGTTTTTCGTTCCCAGGCTCAGGGGAATTCGTGGAAGAAGGCTCATTCGAGTGGGGTAGCGTTGGCCTTTATTCAGGTAACCATACTTGGCGTTCTGCCACTGGTATATTCACCTATACATGGTTAGACGATTCTCAAATCGGAGGAGGTGGAGTTCTCGAAGTCGATTCTTTAGAACCCTGTCCAGATGGAGAACTCTTCGAAAACTTCTGGTTAGATTGGGGTGAAGGATGTAGAATGGGTGTGGACAGAATAGTAGTTCATGACGCATCATTCGTTGGTAATGGTACATTCCGAGTGGAGGAGGGATATATGGCTCAATGGGGCTACGTTGCTGACTCATTCGATGTTGAACCTGAGCCCGCTTCAAATTACATCGACGAGGATGATATAGATTGGACTGGAGACCCGAATAAAATAAACGGTTTCGATGACGACGGTGACTGTTTGAGAATTGGTTGGCCTGAGGAGACTCCGCCGGATTTTGTTTGGTGGAGCTGGGAACCAAACCATGACTCAGATCGTAATGGGAATGGTGTTGATTGTGATGTTGAATGGATTGCTGATTCGAACGGAAATATTGTAGCAATAATCCCGGACGATAATGTGGACGAGGATCCAAGCGAAGAAAATCTGGCATATGAGGATGCACATCGTGCCTTCATCATCGGCACTGGAAAAATCGCCTTTGTTATGATTCTTGGAATCTTCTTACCGCTCTTCCTAGCCTTGGGATTAGTTAGAGACGAAACAGAGAATGGTACTCTACACTATCTTCTTTCCAAGCCGATTCACCGCGGAGAATTCATCACCTACAGAATTCTCGGATATCTTGTAGTCGCTGGTGGCTTTGTCCTAATTATGTCACTCATGATGGGGTTGGTTACTGCCTCACTAGGCCCTGGTGATTCGATATTTAGATTGAAAGATGTAATTGTCTGGTTAGGTATAGCCTTCGCCACTATCCTAGCTCTTGCAGCCTATGGGGCGATTTTCAACACACTCGGACTCCTATCCTCAAGATATGGTGTGTACATTGCACTGGTTATTGGGGTGTATGAATTTGTTATGGCGGTACTTACACTGGGCGGTGCAGAACTTATCCCTGTACTCTCAGTATCTCACTGGACTTTACAGTTAATCGACTCAATTGTGCTAATTGTTTGGCCAAACACCATTGAAATGCACATAATCGCAAGCGCCTTCGATCTCCCCTCTGGAATAACGGCTTTTTGGAA
>DAMG01000058.1:5419-6504 GCA_002497025.1 Euryarchaeota archaeon UBA126 | reverse complement strand
GTAATTGTATTGTTACTGATTACTTCATTGATGATTATATTCGGACAAAGTCAATTCAAGCGTCGAGAGATAATGTGATGTTATAGGGTGACCTTCAATATGGAAAAAATAGAGGGCGACTTCAGTAAATTTTGGCGTTTTGACGTACTACCTCCAATCAATCGCCTTTCTTGGTGGTGGTGGTGGGTATTGGTTCTAGTTCCAGATCCAATTCATCCAGAACGGTCGAGGCAATTGATGGTACTATGGTCATCAAAGGAAACTCCTGCGATCAGAGTTAGCGGTCACTGGTGGATACCAAAGGCAACAATGTTGGTAGATGATGATGGCGGTACTGTAATGTCAGGTATGGTTTGTGCATGGTGGTATGACGGCGAAAAAATGTTTGAGCCATTACTAATGAAGGAATGTCGAATGGCATCCGTGGATGATAATCATCCACTTTGGCCCGAAGAGGCAGGGGAGCCTGGGCAGGGTGCCGGAGCAGTAGTTCCTTTGACCTCTGAAGACCTCTCTTTTGGATTACGCACTGGTCGTCGTTCTTTCTGGCTAAATCTATCTAGCGATCAAGAAAAAGTGTCAGAGGGCGCCCCTAAAAATTTCAGCGTGGAAATGACTCCATGGTGGGAGCGCCCAAGTACCGCGAAATACAAGAATAATGTCTTTGGTTTGAATATGGGTTATGATATTCAAAGAGTGCATGGTATGAAAGCAAAATTGAATATTGATGGGGATGACGTAGAGGGTTCGGCATATATTCAGAAGGTAACGGTACAAGCACCCAGCGTACCCTGGTTTTGGGGGATGTTACATTTTGACGATGGGTCATATATCGACTGGTTCATGCCTCACGTATCACCCTCATTTACAATGAAAGATGACACACCTTGGTCAATGCGTGATTTCTTCCGTACACCGAATATTGGTTCTGGATTATTCCATGACGCAAAAAGAAATAGAACTGAAAATTTCAAGCGTTGTACTGTCGAATTAGAACGTCAAGAAGGAGAAAATGCCCTAAGCGACGAGCAAGGTAATCTACTCCCTAGATTCAAGATTAAAGTATGGAATGGGAGGACTCAAGT
>DAMG01000058.1:0-5041 GCA_002497025.1 Euryarchaeota archaeon UBA126 | reverse complement strand
GAGCTGGTTTTGTTAGTCATTTGACCTATAATGAATATCCCCTTGAGGTAGAAAAGATTGCAATATTAGATGAGGAGGGTTTGCGTTCTATGGATGATTATGAGTGGATTAGGGGTAATGCCGAACATTCGTGGGGTATACTGAACTAATCACTGACAATTCAGGAAGGTCTACGCCGCACCGTTCATAACAGGTATGACAGTGAGAGTTACACGAGGAATAGAGATGAGTGCAGACGAGATAGTTACACAGGCGGCTCAACTGATTACTGGCGGAGACTTTGCTGGGGCTATGGGGGTATTCGAGAGTTACATCGATTCTAACCCTGACGACCCAGCCGGTTACCACGGCTGGGCGGAAGCCGCTTTGTTTGATATCCAAGAAAATGGGAACCTCGATGACAAGGGGAATGATCGGATTAACGAGGGTCAAATCAATGCATATTTCCGTAGAGCGGCTAGTATGGCTCCGGATAATGCGGATTACAATGCTGCATATGCCAATGCTTTGGTAGAATTCGACCGAATCCCAATGGCTGTCAGACAACTACACAAGCTAGTGGAAATTGGAAAGGAATCTGACGAAACTGATGTCTCATTCCACCTCTATGAGGCCGCAAGAGGGTTAATTGAGGCAATAGATCTCAAGACCAACTTCGATAGAAGCGCACCAATTGCCAGACAGTATATTTCTGAGGCAGTTACCTTTGCACTACTAGGTCTAGGATTTTCCTCTGCTGAAGAGGCAATTGAGTACCTTGGACTAGAAGAGTGAAGAGGGTTCGGCGTGGATAGCGACCTTATGATGGTCGCCTTTGGCTATCACGGTGCTAACTTTCACGGCTCACAAATCCAACCGGATGTTCGAACTGTTCAAGGTGAAATTAAGGGGGCTATTGAGAAATTAGGATGGTGGAGTGAGTCATGTCTCGAGATGTCGAGTAGGACTGATTCAGGAGTTAGCGTAAGGATGAATTTGGCAACAATTTTGCTTCCAAAGAAAATTGCTAAAATCATCGATGAGGCTTCATTGGTTTCCGCATTAAATGATCATCTACCAGAAGACTTAGTGGTCTGGAGTGCTTGTAGAGTGCCTGAGGGTACAAGGTCGAGAATTGCTGAAAAACGGCTTTATGTCTATCGTTGCGATATGATTCCCGGTTGGCCTACAGAGCTAGAATTTGATGAGTTAAAGAGTGCCTGTAATCTATTTGTTGGCCAACACGATTTCACCAATTTCTGTAGACTTGATTCCAATAGAAGTCCGATTCGAATTATTGAATCCTGCAAACCTTTGCAGGATGATGCCGGTCGTGTGATGGGATTCACGGTAGTTGCCGATTCTTTCCTCTGGAATCAAATCCGTCGAATGGCTTCAGCGCTTCATAAGTTTGTAAAGAAGGATATTCGATTGGATGATATTACACTGGCTTTAGACAATCCCAATGAACCATTTGACTTGGGGCTAGCGCCGGCCAACGGTCTCATTTTGTGGTCACTTGGACACCCTGAATTTTCTCATAAGTTTGAGAATCTAGAAATCATTGAGGGGATAAGTATGCCACCAGAGGGAAAGAGAGCTCACAGGCAATGGTTGAACTTGGCAAGAATGGAAAATAGTTCAATCTTGGAAAGAGAGTGGCTGAGACTCATCCTAGACGTAAAGTAACCATTTCGTCATCAGAGCAAGGTAATATTTCACGCAGGAAAGCACTCGAAATCACCTCTGCTGTTTTTGTATGTCGAGTTAAATCAGGGATAAGAATCGCACATTCTATCCAATTTTTCTCATCAGATGAAATGCTTGCAGGGAAGGCAGTAGCACCACCAAAAGACGTACCATCCCGCTCAAATCCAGCGATTCTAATTGATTCAATATTTGCTGAAGTTTCACCTTCTTCCAATCCTGCTAGGATTCTCAATTCTCTGTAGGTGCTGATATTTTCGTCTAAAATATCTACATTTAGAGTTCCAGGCCAAGCACCAGATCCTAATACCGTCTTGAATTGCTCTTGATAGTGGCTCTGAGCCATGAAAACATGAGCACGCCCAAGTCCACTGGTTACTGTCCCAGACAGTTGCATAGCCTTGCGTTGAGCCCATTACAAATAAGCATCAGTATTTGACCTTACAAATCAATTCTCCAACCTCTCCGACCGATACTGTGACCAGCGACTCCAATCAGACGAGATTGAGGGCTATCCGGATTGTTGAGTGGATTTGTATGGTTTAGGTGAATCAGTATTATTTCAGGACCTCCCAATGCCCCATTCCGAACTCTTTCAAGTGTGTCTTCAACCGTGGGGTGTGGCACTTCTGTCATGTCACGACCGGATAATTCATCTCCATTCCAAAAGGTTGCATCTAGGAGAACATGAGTAGCACCTAGAGCCTGAAACCAATCATTTGGGTTTGAATATCCAACGGATTCCAATGTTTGTTCCCAATCATCATGATCAGGAAGAAACAAAACTCGTTTCTTTTCCCCAGATATTAGAATCGCATGAGTGTCTGAAGTATCATCTCTGTGCGGAACTGGTATGAAATCAAACCTAACTCCTCCTTGTTCTAAGTTAGGTTTGCCCTCTGAAGTATAATCGGCTCTTACAAATGGGTGCATCAGATTTCTTTTTTGAAGAATTGAAATCACTGAGTCACTAGCCACAAGTCTAAGATTTTGGCAACCCATTGCTTCTTTTCCAAATTGACCAATTCCTTCGATATGGCCTAAATGGGCGTGAGTTAGCAATACCGAGTCAGGTCTTACAGGGCTATCTAATCCACAAGCATTTGCCCATATTTTCAATTGTTCTGGCAGAGCCCGAGTTGCTTCAATAAGGTGCATTCCCCCCTCATTATCACTAATTCCCAAAGACACCGGAAATCGAGCTCTTTGAGAGTTTTCGAATGCTGCAATACAATTTGAGCATCCACATCCCGCTTGAGGCACTCCACCGTCCTGCGCAGTTCCAAGAATTGTCAGAGTGGGCGCTAGGTTGTCCATGTACTGGGAGGTTGCCTAGTGCTGAAAGAGTCGTCGATAGAGTTAGTCTGCCGTTCCGATGAAATCATCAAGGTCGCCGACCTGTCAGGTACGTGAGCGGCGACACCTCATGGATGAAGGAGCGCTTCGAGGCGCTAAAAGAGCAGGGTTTGGAATGGAATCCCCCGACACTCCAATCCGCTAATCAGCCAAGAGTTACAATGGATGGGAAATCAACAATCATGCTCTCTGCTAACAACTATCTCAATTTGACAAACCACCCAAAAATAGTACAGGCAATGATTGAAGCCACCGAAAAATACGGGGCAGGAAGCGGCTCTGTTCGCGCTATAGCCGGCACCATGGATATTCATTTAGAAGCAGAACAAAAGGTGGCTGAATTCAAGGGTGTTGAAGCATCCTTAATTTACTCCGCTGGATACACAGCCAATGTTGGATTAATTCCAACACTAGTGCAGGGGAAACAGGACGTAATAATTAGTGACGAACTAAATCATGGTTCAATTATCGATGGAGTTCGATTAACAAAAGCCCAACGGGCGGTTTACTCTCACAACGATATGGGCGCATTGGAAGCAGTCCTGAATGATAATTCTAATGCCGATAGAAAACTGATTATCACCGATGGAGTATTCTCAATGGACGGAGATATTGCACCATTAGATGAGATTTCTTCTCTCGCCGAAGAACACGGTGCAATGGTATTCGTTGATGATTGTCATGGAGAGGGAGTTCTAGGGGAAGGCGGAGCTGGTATTGTCGACCACTTCAAATTACAAGGCAAGGTTGATTTTGAGGTTGGCTCATTTTCCAAAGCACTTGGAGTTCAGGGAGGAATCGTTGCAGGTTCTGAGGATGTTCGGACACATGCACTCAATCATTCTCGTTCTTGGTTGCTCTCCGGTAGTCAGCCCCCGGGTGTTGCAGCCGCCCAAAAGGCAGCGGTTGAGGTTTTGATGGCAGAACCAGAACACCACGCAAGACTTTGGCAAAATACAAATTATTTCAGAGAAGAATTACAATCATTAGGATTTGATACTGGACTATCTGAGACACCGATTATTCCAGTGATGTGTGGTGAATCTGCAAACGCCAAATCACTTTCTCAATCTCTAGCGCAAGAAGGTGTAATGGCTGGTGCAATCACATTCCCTATGGTCGCTAGAGATAAGGCTAGAGTTAGAACTCAAATGTCCGCTGGTTTAACCCGAGATGACTTAGATCAGGTTCTCAGAATCTTTGAACATGTGGGAAAAAATCTCGGTTTAATTTGAGGTGTTCAAATGGTTGAAACGTCTAGTCTGTCCCAAAATGAAATCGATTCTATGATGAAAAGAATACACTCTGTACCCATTATTGAGACGTTACAAATGGAAATACTTCGTCTTGATGAGGGGGAATGCGAAGGTCATGTTCCTCGTGCCAAGAAGTGGGATGGAATTTACGAGACATTTCACGGTGGTTTACTCGCAACAATTGCCGATACCGTAACTTGTTGGGCGATTCTAACCAAGATTGGTTCCGAAGCAAAAGTCGCCACTACTGACTTTAACATTAGATTCCTAAGACCTTGCAATACAGATGTTCGATGTGTTGCAAGGGTAATCAAGGCTGGAAGAACGATGAGTCTATCAGAAGCGGAACTATATGATACTGAAAATAATCTTGTAGCAGTGGCTCAAGTAAATTACATCAAACTTGACTGATTTTACTTGTAGATCTATGCTTCTGAGACAACCTCGTCTAGATCTTCATCATCTAATTCATCAGGGTCGGGGGAATTATCTGGAGCAATTGTTCTCTTCATTCCATCAAACGGATCTAGATCACGATCTATTCGATCAAGCATCCTCCATCTAGGTGCATAGGATAGGTGAATGTACAGGGGACCCGGTAAAATTGCTAAGAACCATCCAAGATTACCAATAAAATCGGGCGCCTCTCCAATCATTGCCCAAGTCAATAGAAGCAGACCAATGAAAGGTATTGGGAAAAGATAACGTCGACGATTTTCAAGTCTTATAGGTGGGCGCTTGAA
>DAMG01000025.1:30150-31621 GCA_002497025.1 Euryarchaeota archaeon UBA126 | reverse complement strand
ATCAATAGAACCGAAGTTTCCCTGCCCCTCGACAAGGGGATATCTTAGTGAGAAATCTTGAGCCATCCTTACCATGGTGTCATAGATTGACTGATCTCCATGGGGGTGATACTTTCCCATCACTTCCCCAACTGAACGGGCGGACTTGCTATACTTCTTCTCGGAGGTGTGACCGCCTTCGTGCATACCATAGAGTACACGTCGATGAACAGGTTTCAGACCATCTCTAGCATCAGGTAGAGCTCTTCCAATGATTACAGACATTGCATAGTTGATGTACGAGGTCTTCATTTCCTCATTCAAAGAATGATTCAGGATGTTCTCATTCTTTTCCGGCAATTCTACGTCTCCCTCTTCTTCAGATGTCAAGATTGGTCACCTCCTTGGCATGCTTTTCGATGAAGGCTCTCCTATCCGGGACATCATCCCCCATCAATATCTCGAATAACTCATCAGACGCCTCTGCATCCTGGACCGTTACTTTCAGCATCGTTCTAGTCATTGGATTCATCGTAGTGTCCCATAGTTGCTCTGGATTCATCTCTCCTAGTCCCTTGTATCGTTGAATGCCTATTTTTGCGTTTGGATTGTCTCCTTGCAACTCCAGAGTAACCGAATCCCTTTCTTCATCGGAGAATACGTATTTGCTTACTCTTCCTTTCGTCAATTGATAAAGCGGGGGTTGAGCTATGAATACGTACCCTTCCTCTATTGCAGGTCTCATGAATCTCCAGAGAAACGTCAACATTAGTGTCCTAATGTGAGCGCCATCAATATCTGCGTCGCACATTATTATTATCTTCGAGTATCGAAGTTTACTTGTATCGAAGACTCCCTCTTCCTGCTCTTCTTTATCGGGGTCTGGGTTGCCGACACCAGCGCCTAGTGCACGAATCATCGTTTGAATCTCTTGGTTTTGGAATACCTTTGCAGCATTATGCTTCTGCCTTTCTACATTGAGGATTTTCCCTCTAAGGGGGAGAATCGCCTGAATTCTTCGATCTCTCCCCGTTTTTGCCGAACCTCCTGCAGAATCGCCCTCCACGAGGTAAACTTCGCACTCGCGCGGGTCTCTTGATTGACAGTCAGCAAGTTTCCCAGGTAGCCCTCCTCCTTCTAGAACTCCCTTTCGACGAGTGAGATCTCTGGCTTTTCGCGCCGCCTCCCTCGCCTTGGATGCAAGTAGTGCCTTCTCAACAATCTGTTTCGCGACTGATGGATTTTCCTCGAAGAACTCACCTAGTTTGTCATAAACAATCGTCTGAACAATCCCTGTGACTTCACTGCTTACCAACTTATCTTTAGTTTGGGAGGAGAAAGAAGGATCAGGGTGCTTGACGCTTACTACTGCTGCCAAGCCTTCTCGTACGTCATCACCTGACAAAGCATCTCCTTTGAGGAGCTTCTTCTTCTTTGCATACAAGTTAACAGAACTGGTCAGAGCCGTTCGCAAACCAGACATATGAGTGCC
>DAMG01000025.1:26243-29756 GCA_002497025.1 Euryarchaeota archaeon UBA126 | reverse complement strand
GCTAACTCGACTTCGACCTCACCCTTCTCAATCTCTTTTTCGCCTTTGATCGTGATGACTTCTTCATGCAAAACCTCTCTCCTCTCATTGAGTTGACTCACATATTCGGAAAGTCCACCTTCGTACAGGTGTTCTGAAGTGTGCGCCTCAGAACCCCTAAGGTCAACGATTGCAATTTTCAGTCCCGCATTTAGAAATGCAGTTTCGCCCACTCTGGTATCAACCTCTTCAAAATCAAACTCGACAATATCTGTAAATATAGATAAATCAGGCTTGAATGCAATCAAGGTCCCTGTATCTTCGCACTTCCCAATCTCCTTCAATGCCTCTACTGGCACACCGGCTTCATACCGTTGGAAATAGATCACTCCATCTCGGTGAATCGTCATCTCCATCCATTCTGAAACGGCGTTAACTGCAGACACTCCAACTCCGTGCAGACCTCCAGAGACTTTGTACGAACTATTGTCGAATTTTCCCCCTGCATGCAACTTGGTCATTATCACTTCAGCCGCAGAAATTCCGAATTCCTCGTGAATCCCCACAGGAATTCCTCTCCCATAATCTCTGACCGAGAGCGAGTTGTCCGGGTTGAGTGTTATTTCAATTGAATCCGTGTGCCCTGCCAGGTGTTCATCGACTGAGTTGTCTACCACTTCCCAGATGCAGTGGTGCAGCGCCGAACCGTCATGAGGGTCACCTAGGTACATCCCAGGTCTTTTTCGCACTGCTTCTAGGCCTTCAAGGACCTGAATGCTATCTGCGTCATACTCTTCAGCCATGTTTTCGACTCCAATCGTCTGAGGGTTCCTAAGGAACCCTCAGGCATTCTAATAAAACTCTTCTTGTAGGGGGTTAATCAATACTCCCTAGAGACTGTCAGATATACGTAGAAAGTGTAAGTAAAAGTCCACCTTCACCCCTCCATAGGAGGGGTATCGGCTCACAAATATGGTTAAACAGACCTCTCCGGTCGCCGAGCCGATGCAAAGACCCACCATCTGTGTGACTTTATCCGGTTGCTCGGTGGATGAGATACTCGCAGATGCTGCACGTGCTACTGCGGTAGGAGCTGATCTTTGTGAGGTACGCCTCGACATGCTTTGGGTTGTTGAGAAAGTGCCTGAACCTGAAGAAACAAATGATTCCGATAGTAACGGCCGCCAAACAAAGCCTGCATATATCCCACCAGAGTACATCCCTCAAGCATTTGATTCAATCGATTTATCGGCTGCTCTTGAGGCATTCAAGGGTGGTATCGATTTGCCTGTAGTCCTAACCTGTCGACCAGAGAGACACGGGGGTCTTTTTCCAGGTACTGAAGAAGAGAGAATTTCTGTTCTTAGAACTGCAATCGACAGTGGAGTGAGTTGGGTTGACCTGGAGGCAGATATTGATTCCAAAATCCGTACCGAACTTTTGCAGATTGCTAAAGGTAATACTAAGGTGATTTCCTCAACTCATTTCTCAGAAGAACCTGATAGTGCATCAGAAATCATCAATGACATCGAGGATATGGCAGACTCTGGAGACATACTCAAAGTCTGTTACAGTATCAATGGAAGGAACTCAGCCTTGAGATTATTTGAGGCGGCGTGGTTACTAAGAGATTCCGAACAAAAAATAGCAATTATGGGCATGGGTGTAGGTGGCGATTGGACACGAATTCACGGCCCATTACTCAAGCAAGAACTTGTGTACTCCACAATGGAAACCGGCTCACACCTATCCTCTCAAGGTAGAATAAACGCATCAGACCTACTAATTGCCTGGGAAATGTTACACTACGAATGATTCATTGCTCTAGCAATGGAACCAATTCTTGCTTCTCTTGACTCTCCTCGGTACCGCTAGAATGGTATCTTGAATGCATTAGTATAGGTACAATTACACAGCTTAGAGGTAGTAATCCCACAATTATGTAGGCTGTAAATTTAGGTAGAGTTAACCGGTCCTCTACTTCAACCCAAACCTGAACAATCATATCTCCATCAACAACTGATGCATCATTTGGCCTGCTATTGTTCCAATTATCGAGAGCGAGGAAATATTCTGCATCACTATTATCTCCAAACCAAGAAATGAACGCCTTGTTGTCGTTATCTAGAGCTGTGGAAAAACTGGTGCTCCGTTTTTCCTCATAGGCGTGAGCGTCTCTGAAGGGAAGAAACACGACCATATCTCGCCATTCAACAGGAATCATATCTATTACCTCCTCCGGAGTTTCCCAACCTTCAGATGTCATTTCATATTCATCTTGATACCTTCTCCAATTCGCGGAATCAAACAGGTATACGTCTCCTTTCGGATCTTCGGTAGGAGGATTATCTGGGTCGGAATTAAATTCAACACAGAAGGTATACGAATATCCGGTAACCAATTCCAAACGAACCGCTTGAGCATAATTTCTTTGTAAATCGATTTCAACATACAAATCTTCAGTAAGAGGAAGTAAGTCGGCATTTTGGTTTGGTTGCTGCCCCCACCAATTCCATGGATTATCGTCAACCTCAACGACTTCTGCTACAGAGGAGTCAAATCCAACATCAAGAGGTACTGAGCAATCGTCTCCTGAGGCAACAACCGGACTAGTTGTCGCCAATAAAATTGCCAACATCGGTACAATTAGTCCAAAGCTAAATCCACTCGCAAAGAGCTTTTTCAGAATTTCATGCACCCTCAGCGCCTCCGAGTTCTAATTGGGCGGACGTATCCGGACTCCTTGTTCCTTCGCTCGTCAACCGTCAGATACTTCGGTTGTGGGGGTGGATTGTGTTGATCCATACCAGGTAGCCCGCCTTCCGCTTCTACTTCCTGAACATCGTAGGTATCAAGCATTTCCTCGGCATCAATCTCCTCTTCGTCTTTCTGCCTCATAACTAACCAGCCGAGCAGCATTACCATGGCAACGAGTGCTAGGAGGCCACCGCTCTCTTTGTTTGGAACGAAGTCCTTCCAAGTCAATTCATCCCAAGACTTCTGTCGATCTTCTTCTTCGGCAGAAAGTACACTGATAATATAGTCCTCTGAAGTGCATACACCAACTCCGTCACATACCTGTAAAACAAGACGAATTTCACCGGTTTCGCCCCAAGTCATATTGCCCCAAAGGAAATCGTTTCTAGAGTCACCATCTTGATCTGCATCGTTCAATGCATTGAGGTCCCAATAGACACTGAGTTCACTGGTCAAACTTGTGTCCTTATCATTTGTAGAGACTCCATCGCCATCACTATCCTCATCAGCATTTACATCTAGCCATGCTTCTAATCCCTCAATCAAATCAATGTCATAAGCACTATGGTTCAGAATAACTAAGTCGCCTTCGTTAACATAATCTGAATCAATCGGGTCTATTGGATCTATTTCTGGTGCTCTTGAGACGTGTACTGTAATGGAGGTAGTATTGGTATCTCCTCCTTCGAATCCATCAACAACAGTCAGAGTTACTACGTAGGTTCCGGGGCGGTCCCAAGAGTGCCAAACCACGGGTCCTTCGACTTGTGGAGTTGC
>DAMG01000025.1:0-25842 GCA_002497025.1 Euryarchaeota archaeon UBA126 | reverse complement strand
GGGTCAGAATCATAACTTTCTGAACCATCAAATTTCAGGGGGCAATTTGGAGCGATAAATGCACCTCCGTCGGCGGCAAATGGAACCCACCAAGTAACATCTTCATCTGAGCTAGGGATTGAATTAAGTGCGCTTCCATTAATACTTGGTTGTAAAAATTCAACCATGGGGACAGGAATAGGATTGGCGATTCTGATCTGGTATGATTTGGTGGCAGATTCAGCACCTCTTTCATCGATAACAGTCAACGAAATTGTGTACAACCCAGGCTCTGTGAAACTATGATAAACTGTAGATGAGTTTTCAATTTCTTCATCCATTCCAGTGATGTTCCATCGAGTTTGTAATAATGACGTATCTCCATCAGGGTCAAAGGATAAACTCTCGAACAAATACTCGGTTTCAACCGTGCCATCAGAAGGACTAGCAAATACCGCTACTGGCCTCTGATTCAATACTCTAACCACTATGCTTGTAGAAGACACATTACCATCGTCGTCGGTCACCTCTAAAGTGACAGTTTTGAGACCGGGAGAATTCCATCCGACGGTTGGATTTTGGTTTACTGAGGTAGTTCCTGAAAAGTCGGAAGTCAGTGATATTCCTTGGCTTGAGAAATTCACACCGGTTTCGAACTCCCATCGATATTCGACAATTATTCCGTCATCATCAGTGAATATATCTGGTAATGTCAGAGGTGTTAGGGTGTATGTTTGTAGTTCTTGATCGAAAACTTGTCTCGGTACCCTATTGAGTACTCGAACGTATACTTGGTGCTCTACGACAAAGGTTCCGTCGTTGATCGTAAGAGTCAATGTGTAAACAGTGCCATCTGCGCTACCATCAACGTATGCGTGACTTGCTTCAACAAGGCCTAGCCCACCTTCGTCACTTCCATCGCCCCAATTCCAAGTAAATTCTATTTCTTCATGTGGCACGTTGTCTACGGTACTTCTGGCTGAGAACATTACCCTTTGATTTGTCAATAATACAATTTCATCGGTTATGGTAACTCCATCTACCCTAATCTCTGGAATGGGTTCAGTGGTATCTGCGACATCAACCGTCCAATATTGTGTATCAGAGAAAAAGCCTCCAACATCTTGCACAGTGAGCGCTACAGTATAATTTCCTGGCTGCTCATAAATGTGGACTGGATTCTTCAGTCCTGATGTGACGTTATCTCCTAAGTTCCAATTGTAAGAAATGGGTGTTTCATTGTAACTGTATGTGCCATTGAGTAGTCCAAATCCCCACACGTCGTAGCCACCACCGAATAGGCTGACGGGTAACCATGTTTGGGTGATTGCGGTTGAGGTTGAGCCACTCGCAACCGGTTTCATATTCCCTAATGTAATTGGCAGTGTGAACGCAGTATCGGTGATTTCTCCGCTAATATCTCGAATATCCACTCCAAATGTCCAATCACCGGTATGTGGCGGGGTGAACCATATGCTTTCCTCTGTAGGGATGCTATTACCTGCAGTTGTAGAGAAAGTGGTCGAATCGGTCAGCGTGTTGTTTACGAACGCTTCAAAGGTGACTTCGATAATTTCAAAGAAAGCATTAGATGTAACTTGCAATTCAATTTCTACACTGTCGTCTAGATTATCTTCGTCTCGATCGAACGTAGTGACCGAGATTATGTCAACTTCAGCGGGGTCGGTAATTATGCCTGCTTGAACAACGATATCTGTGGTTGGATAAGAGCCAGTTGTTATTCCGCAACTGGCAAAATTGTAGTCGCAATCGGTGACTTGGGATTCATACCAGACAATTACCCAAACTTCGTCAGTGGTATTTCCAAATCCATGTACAAGACCGGTTCCAGCACCAGTTGCAGAGTCAATTCTCAATTTGTCCATAGTCCAAGTTCCAGTAGCGGAATCTTTCGACATGACGGTTCCTGTGACACCGAATTGAGTAGGTTGAACCATTAGGTTGAGTGGTGCACCAGTCCCGCCCGAGAATTTGTACGCCCTCATCCCCCAGCCTTCAAGCTCTTGTGTTGGGCTAACCCAAGTCGTTTGCCACTCATCTCGATAACCACTCATCTGAACTTTGCAAATATACCCTGTGACACATCCTGCGGTCATTGCGATATTAGAAAATCCAAATGCCCCTTGTGCACTATCCAAGGTCACGGCAGCGGTAAAATTAGCAAATATATCTGACATTGTAGTCCCGATTGCAGTCGACCCGGGTTCAGGATTTCGGGCGAGATTTTCGACACCTGCCCCACCTGTTGCGGTGTCTGAGACCAATCTAGATATTGCAGTACCACCGCCGAGTTTGTCAGCTAGGTACATTACGAACATGAAACTTCCACCATAATCCGCGATTCTTTGATTCCACCAACGAACACTCATGTTGGCATTTTGAGACCATGCATTTGCGTGTCCTGAGATGGTGTTGGTCACACCGAAGCAGAGGTAGGCTGCCATATCAGCAGCCCCTTCATCTAACCAGATGTATTCATAGGGGTCTCTCGCATTATGCAGAAGATGTTGGAACTCATGAGCAATGATGGTGTTTCTCCAACTCAAATCACCCGAATCAATGAACATAATTTCTCGCTGGCTTGCAATATTTGGATCGAAGTAACCTCCAATCCCTCCCCCTCCATCGATTTGGAAAATTAAAATTTCAATCTGACAATTATTGTCTACATCGGGAGGATTTCCAAAGTATGTCGTGTCTGTTGGATAAATGGTGGACTCCCATGTTGAAGTGATGTCGTTCAGTGTGGTGGAAGAAATAATTACTCCATTTTCTACAAAAATAGCGGAATTAGTTGAAATTTTCTCGACAGTCGCAGTAACCGTCCCACTGGAAGTAGAGAAAGTGTCCGTATCATCCACTGCCCAAGCATTTTCACAAGATCTAGCGCTTGACCTAGTGTTTTGGTAGGCAGGAGAAAAAGGTTCGATTAAGTTAGGATAATCATTCTCAATCCATTGTTTCTTCAGATAGCCAAATGCAGAGTAAACAGTGTTATCGGGGTCGTTGTAGATGTAAGCGTGCCCATCACTAGCAGGGTCGAAATCACTCAAATCACCTGATAGAATTTGATTTTCGGACTCTTCCGAGTCTTCGCTTGCGCTCACCATTGGTAGCATTACTGAAGCTAACATGAGCCAAACCAACAACAACGTAGTTGTTGACTTACTTGAACCACTCAAACTACTCAAACCACTCACTGACACTCACCACAGCAATAAGACAGGTTCAAGCCCCTCTTCTACCCGCTATAACATCGATGGAGCATCGTTCGGACGCCTACGGCCCGAAGGGCCGGATTTCCCAACCACGGGAGAAATATGAAATTCGGACAACAATCGTTGTGATATTCTGTATAATCTCATCAATATTTTATCCCCTGTCGAGAGTAACTTCCGAGACTCCAGAAGTTTGGCAATTAGAAGTTATTGAACCTGAATTAATCAGTCAAGTCCCTCACGATAATTTCGCCTTCACTCAAGGCCTAGAGATCCACGGAGGAAAATTCTACGAAAGCACTGGCTTGTACGGTCAATCTAGTGTTAGAATTGTCAACATGAGTACAGGTCAAATTGAGGCGCAGTACAATCTTTCGGATGATTATTTTGCAGAAGGTTTGACCATTTGGAATAATTCGATAATCCAATTAACCTGGAAAGAAAATATTGGGTTTATTTATGACCTACAAACATTGCAGCAAATTGGTAATTTTTCCTACCAAGGAGAAGGCTGGGGAATCTGTAATTCAAATGAGACTGGTTTGTGGCTTTCAGATGGCTCAGGGCACCTACAAAATTCGAACGATTCAACAATTTCATTCATCAAATCCTTGGAGGTATTGATAGGCGGTGGTCCAAGTGAGCGCTGGAATGAATTAGAGTGTTTGAGCAATAATGAACACATACTTGCAAACAAATGGTTTGATGATTCGATTTACTTGATTCAAACCTCAAGTGGCTTTGTTTGTCAACGAGTAGACTTTAGTTCGATTCGAGAACAATATGAGTCAGAATCTTCAGGTGTATTGAACGGAATTGCTGAAGATCCTATAACTGGAAATTATTGGGTTACTGGCAAAAATTGGTCGAATTATTACGAGGTCAAGATAGAGTTTTCAAACCTCTCATCTAACTGTCAAATCAACTCCTCCAGCGACCCTCCAGTCGATTGTCTAGATTGTGAGGGAGAAAATCAAATTGGGTTAGTGTACGTAACGATTCTATTAGCACTAATTTGGCTCACATATACGTCAATATCAAAGCGGCAAACTGAGAAGCCGCCGATTGTCAGCAAGGACGAGCAGGAGGGTGGAGAGGATGTCTGACGATGATGAATCTAGGCGAACTCGCTTTGAGTGGTGGCTTGAAGATCTCTCTACCGATCCCGCCACAAGAGTTGCCGGCGCGGTATTGATAATCTTTGGAAGTATACTCGGGGTTCTGACTGGTAGTCTACACGTTAGTGCCGATATCGGAGAGGTGCTAAGCGGTCAACTCGATGATTCTGGACAGAAGGCAGATGTCAACGGAGCGGTCTTTGCCGCTCTTATCAACAACTCTTCTGGAGCAGAGGGGATGGAAGATGTGACGGTAATTCTCTATGATGATGAAAATCTTGAAATCGGCCGAGATATTACAGATTCTGGTGGCCGATTTTTTATCCTAGATGTGCCAAGAAAATCCTCAATAATTGTTGTCGAACATCCTAATCATATCACTCAGCGAATTCTATTGATTCCAGGAGACCATAGCCAAATCATTGTCACTCTGACCGAAGGGGAGGGGGATCCTCAGGAAACTGATATGCGCGGGGAGAGTTTCCTTAGTGAGTCAGTTCTAATTACATCAATAATAGGTGCAGTAACCCTATTTGCAGGAATTGCAGGTATTCTCGGTGGAATCGAAGCGTACAATGGTAAGAGTCACTTTCGTACCCAATTTCTAGCTTATCTTGGCCTTTGGAGTCAAGGATTGATGTTCATAGGCCCCCTGTTCATTTTGATGGGCATGGGTCTCAGTTATCTGAGTCGAAAACAGTTTGGTTTAGTGGAGGGTTAACTTGTACCTAATCACCATCGAAGGGGGTGATGGCTCCGGTAAAGGCCTAGCTACCAAGATTGTTGCTGAGGTAATGTCAAAGGAATTTTGTTTCACATCTGTTGAGGTAACAGGAGAGCCTCGTCGAGATCATCCATTAGGTAGACTAGCCATAGATTCCGTTAGACAGAATACACATACTCCCGAGGAAGAAGCGGGCTTCTTTGCAGCAGATAGAGTAGACCATTCTCACGGCTGGATACTTCCACGGCTCGAAGAAGGTAGAATTGTTGTGAGTGAAAGGAATGTACATTCTTCATTAGTATACCAAGGTATTGTTGGCTCACTAGGAGTTGAGAGAGTAGCCCAAATTAATTCTGCTGCACTAATCCCTGATCTTTGCATATGGGTCGATTGCGACCCTGAGGTAGCGATGAAGAGGATACAATCTGGGACACTTAGAATGATGTCTGATAAAGCCGAATACTTCGAGACAACAGAGTTGCAAAAAGCGATTCGAGCAGGATATGAATCGTTACTGTCTGGTGATATTGAGATGCCAACTCCATTCGACATGGGAGCCATAATTGGGCCAGTATCAAATGAAACTACTGAGAGGGAGTTTCGTCGTAAATTAACAATACATGTGAGAAAGTTCCTTCACTCTCGCTCAAATCCCGTTAACGTTAACACAGAAGGTATTGAACGCTTTATGCTCAAACGCCTAATCAAATCGACAAAGGGCCAAACGGTACTAGATGGATTGGGTGTAGAACCGGCTAGGAATCTAAACGATTGGTTAGATGGTAAAGCACCGTGGCGCGTGTTAAGAGAAGCACAAGAGGAGCATAATAGAGCTCTTGATGAGATATCAGAAGATGAGAGGGTTGACGTCCCCAAGTCTGTTTTGGCTCATTCTCTATCTGCTATCTGTGGAACCTTGGCTTTGCTTCCCTCTGCAGATGTCAATGAGTTACGTGAAGCCCAAGGCCCGGTTAGGGCGGTTTCTGATTCTCACTCCCACAAGGTTTTGCGCTTCCTTGCAGATAAGAGCAAATGGGTAAATCAACACAAGTCTTTGTTAGGAAGAGATGCGGCACGTAACCAATTGAGGGACGAATCACATTCTTTCGGAATTCTTTCCTTAGTTCTTTGGCCACTGAGGAAGGCATTAGCAAAATGGATTGTAACAAATCCAGACACACATCCACGATTTGCAATGGGGCAAATCGTACGTTCTGGTGAATATCCCAATGCGGTTCGAGATACAATCGAGAGATTAGCGATTTTAGGAAACGGAAAATCCGACTCCTTACCACCCGCTGGAACCAGCGGATTAGTTAATTGGTGGCAAGGGAATTAACCATCAAACCATGCGTAGCGTAGCATTTGCGGGAAGGCGAACCTCTTCTGAATTTTCGAATTCATTAGGTCTGGCAGAGAACATTGCTGAGAATATCCAACCTCCGATGAAGCCCGCTGGAAAACCAGTTAGTATCCTCATTGTATTCGTCGACTCGTATGATGTCAGTAACTGAGTAAACCCATCAATTGCCATCGGGCCGAGGCCTAAACCGATAATAACAAACATCAACATCATTCTGCGATCATCGTAGTAGAATTTCTCTATCGATTCATCGGAGAACATTGACAGGAAGGTGTCTCGTACTGTCCATCTATTCAAGCCCCTTTGCTGCCAAATTAAACAACAAGCAACGAAGCCGAATAATATTCCAATATCCCGTACACAGACGGCTAACTGATTGCCATTAATTTCCCATGAGCGATAATATTTCTGATGACAATTCAAATCACCAATTGCGTACACAGTTGCTGCAATTGGATTTAGATCGGTCCATGCAAATGAGCCTCCGTTTGCATCTTGATCATGTCCAGCATGTTCGTAGTCGCTATTGTCACCATTTCCCCACGACCATATTCCATCAATTGTCGCATAATCGAGGCGATTAGCACGACCAGAGAGGTCAGGAATTGTATCTGCAGGCATAGTTAATGGTACCAAAAATAGCAGAATAAGATAGGTTCCTGCGATTGCTGCGAAGTTGCGACCAACCTTGGATTCTCTCTTCCTATCTTTGCGCCCATTTTTCAATCGACCTTCCTCGTTAATGGCCATTATATCGTCGATTAGTTCTATCGTCATGAACTTATCCGCTCCATTATGGTGGAGGTCAGGGTGCGTGATGCCTTCGTTATTTCCACCGTCATTGGCTTGATGGTTACAGTCATGGGTTCTATGATGGCTTTCTTCGCTACAGGAATGGATGAGGATGGAATAATCTCATCATTGAGAACAGGTTTCGTACTTGGTTTAGGAGTCGGTACTGTTGTTCTGATGTTTGCTCTTGCTAGAGTTCGAAATCATGCTGAAAAAGGCCAAGCTAGAGAAGAATCGCGGGCTGCTGAAGTCGCAGTATTAAGAGAAGAGATGTCCCATCTCTCGGATGAAACTGATGGAGCGTGGGATGTAGGGGAACGAATTCGTCGTGAACGAGGAGTGCTAACCTTTGACATGCATGGGCTTGATGCACCAATGGCCGCAGGTGCAACTGAGAAATTGTTAGGTATTCGTGATCGTCTACAGAGGGTTAGAATAGTAACCGGTAGAGGAGAAATTTTGCATGATAAATCTGCAGACCCAGGCATACGTCCTGCGGTATTGCAAAGATTGCGAATTGGGGCAGAAGCGGTTGATTGGCAGGTATTAGAAAAAGCCGGTTCTATCACCCTGAGGCCAATGGGTATTGCACCAACAAATACCCAGAAAGCGCGCCGTTTCGCAATTTTTGTGGTGCCAATGTGCACAGTCATGGGATTTACATTTCGGGATCTTGCAGGTTCTACTATGGAAGAGCAAGGCCTTGCATTCGGCATTGTTGCAGGTGTTCTTCTAACGGCTCTTTTATCGAGTTACAGAGACCGTTCAGGATGATTATTGTGAGTAATCAGGAACTCCTTCACAACAGGCCTCAACGACTCTCTTGCACCGTGGGCATTCCATATGTTGTCGCATAGGAATCGCAGCTCCACGAAAGCCACACTCGCACAGAATTGCAGAGCAATGGTCGTAGTCCATGATTGATGTGAAGGTCGCTCAGCCCAAATTGATTTCTCAAGATTTGAGGTCCTCTAATTCATCTTGTAGATGCTCGGCTAACCAGTTGTGAAGAGCATCACTGCCCATTTCAACAAGTGTTGAATTGAGGAAGGCGGCGATTAGAGCATCCTTTGCCTCCCCAGTATCGAAGCCTCTGGATTCTAGGTAGAACATCTGGTCTTCATCTACCGGACCATTGGCTGTACCGTGGCCACAACCAACTACGTCGTGTTCGCTAACCTCTAGTTCAGGAATTGAATCTGCCTCTGCTTTTTCAGATAATAGCAGATTGTGGAATAGTTGTCCTGCATCAGCTCCTCTTGCACCTTTTGCGACTCGGAGCATTCCAGTACCCACCGTGCGAGATTTTCCTCCACACGCTGAATGCCAATCTAGACGACTGAAGGTTTCTGGAGCATCATGGTGAATCTCGATGTGGTGATCAAGGTGCATATCTTTAGCAGACAGAATTGAACCAAGAACGTTCAAGTGTCCACCGGTTTCACCCATCTTGTATCTCAAATCAGCCTTCGTTCTCTCACTGCCGGAACTGACTGTTCCTGCCTTTACCTGTGCATCTCGACCAATAGCGATACTGTCGACCCTTAGTAGAATTCCAGAATCGGTGTGTCCTATTACGACATCATTGAGGATGCTGCCATCGCCGATTCTACCAGTGCGAAGAAATCCTGTCCAAGGTGCCGCACCACTAATTTGTGTGATTAATTCGAATTCACAATTTCTTCCAATATCCAAAGTTAAGTGAATGGCACAATTTGAATCACCTGTATCGATGTCCAGAATGATAGGAGAATTAGCAATGAAATTATTTTCGACCCTTAAGGCATAGATCGATTCTTTTGCAGCGGCTCGGATGAAAGAGGCAGTAACCTCATCCGATTCAGGCAATACCTCGGCCCCTACAACTCCTTCTTCAACAGAGATTCCCACTAGGGCTACACTATCATCCAAACAGCTTAGGGTGAGTTTAGGTGAGGCTGCAATTGGAATATCATTTAGATCACCACTTGGGTGGACTCTTTTCCAAGGGGTATAACGCCAAAGATGGTCTGCTCTGTCAGGCTCATCTAGCGACTTATACAGGCTCGCAGCATCCATATTATCACCCAAGTCAACCGATGCTTCCTTCCATTTCAAGGGCCATCAATTTGTTGAGTTCAACAGCATATTCCATCGGTAATTCACGGGTAAACGGCTCAAAGAACCCGTTGACAATCATTGCCAATGCTTCCTCTTCCGAGTGCCCCCTGCTCATCAAATAGAACAATTGTTCATCACTAACCTTGGATACACTCGCTTCGTGTTCACAACGAGCGCTTGGGTTTGCAACCTCCATTGTAGGGTAGGTATCAGAGCGAGATCCATCGTCTAATATTAGAGCATCACAGACAACATTCAATTTGCAATTCTCGGCCTTAGGGGATACTGATACCATCCCACGGTAGGAACCTCGACCACCATCTTTTGAAATTGATTTAGAGAGAATCTTAGAGGTTGTGTTACTCGCAAGATGGTGAATCTTTGCCCCTGCATCTTGGTGCTGACCTTTGCCGGAGTAAGCAACGGAAATTACCTCAGCATGGCTCCCTTCACCCTTGAGGATAACAGCGGGATACTTCATTGTCAATTTACTGCCAATGTTGCCATCCACCCATTCTATCTTCGCGTTCTCATGAGCGATCCCGCGCTTTGTCACTAGATTGTAGACATTCGCACTCCAGTTCTGAACAGTACTGTATCGGATGTGCGCTCCAGGTAGTGCAATTAATTCAACCACCGCAGAATGCAAAGAATCGGTGGAGTAGGTTGGAGCAGTACAGCCCTCGACATAATGGATACTACTTCCCTCATCGGCAATAATCAGAGTTCTCTCAAATTGACCCATATTCTTTGCATTAATTCGGAAGTAGGCCTGTACTGGCATCTCAACATGAACTCCCTTTGGAACGTAAATGAATGAGCCTCCAGACCAGACTGCTGTATTTAGGGCGCTGAATTTGTTGTCTTGATATGGTACTACTGAACAAAACCATTTCTTGACAAGCTCAGGGTATTCTTTCAGTCCAGAATCCATATCTAGGAATATCACTCCTTGTTGCTCCAAGTCTTCTCGAATCGAGTGGTAGACCGCTTCTGATTCATATTGGGCCGTTACTCCTGATAGCCACTTTTGTTCTGCTTCCGGGATTCCTAGTTTATCGAATGTATCTCGAATATTTTCTGGTACATCTTCCCAGTCCTTTTCTGTTGCATCAGACGAGCGAAGATAGTAACATATTGAATCGAAATCGATTTCTTCCAACATTGACATATTTCCCCAAGTGGGCATAGGCCTGTTTTCGAAGTGGTGAAATGCTTTGACTCGTATTTCAGTCATCCAATCTGGCTCATTTTTCAGAGCAGAGATGTCTCGAACCACTTGCTCAGATAGTCCGAAATCGAAACGGATTGTTGCATTTTCAGGGTCATGCCAGCCGGCCTTGTATTCGCCTACGGCTTCACGTGCTTCCTTTGCTGCCATGTTTCTAACCCTCCATGTTTCCATTAGGCGGATTCGCTTCTTCTTCCAACCAATCGTACCCTCTTTCTTCCAGTTCAAGAGCTAGTTCTGGACCACCTGACTTGACAATTCTACCCTTGATTAAGACATGCACCCTGTCAGGCTGGACGTGCTCGAGAATACGAGAATAGTGAGTGATAATCAAAGCACCAGAGTCAGTTCCTCGAACTGCGGCATTAATCCCTTTTGCGACAGTTCTAATTCCATCTATATCCAATCCAGAATCAGTCTCATCTAATATTGCCAACTTTGGTTGTAGTAGCATTAGTTGTAAGATTTCAAAGCGTTTTTTCTCACCGCCACTGAATCCATCGTTGACATATCTACCCAAGAATGAACGATCGATATCAAGTTCGATCATAGCATCTTTCAGTTTTTTCCGAAATTCAGCACCTTTGGCTTCATCTTCACCTCTAATCGCAGCGACTGACTTTCGAAGGAAATTTCCGACTTGTAAGCCAGGAACGGCTTGTGGGTATTGGAAAGAAAGGAAAACTCCTGCCCTTGCTCTTTCCCATGGCTCCATATCCAATAGATTCTCTCCATCTAGTTGCACACCTCCATCTGTGACCTCAAAGTCCGGATGTCCCATGATTATGTTCGCAGTAGTTGTCTTTCCACTTCCATTACGGCCCATGATGGCATGGATTTCACCCGCGGGTATCTCAAGTTCAATTCCGCGAAGTATTGGTGTGTCGTCGATTCCAGCGTGTAAATTGCTGATGCCGAGGACTGGTTTGTCTGCTGCCATTGTTTTGCCTCCATTCTTGGCAGGAATCGTCCCTTTTGAATCCGACCGTCATAGACGGTCGTTGCATCAAGCCAAAATAATGGTCAATCAGAAGTAGGGGTGGCACCTCCGGCTTGATGTGGATGATGCAGACGAACTAGCCGAGGTATATCGACTACAAGTTGAGGCGATTATGCAAAAGGAAGCGGAAAAGAGAGTTTTAGAGGCCAACGATCCAGCAGAGCTGGATAGACTTCGCTCTTTGTCTCTACTCGAGTTGGTACAAAGTGACCACCCTGATATCGTACCCGCTCTGATGTCTAGACTCGGTCCGGTGAGAGCAGCTCTCGATGGCCATGGTGGTGGAATAATACTAGCAAGATCTGTTGTTAAGAAAATGCATTCCGGTACAAATGCACTATCGCTGGTTATCGATTTGGACGGTGCTTGCGTCTCCTGTGGGGCGGCACCGGGAACCCTCAAAGGAATCCAAGATGATTTATTGATGGACGATGAAGTGGTATCTGTGCGTTTTTCTGCTCAGATGTTGGAATGGTTTGATGATTTACAACGTGAGTTTGTCCTAAAGCACGGTGGAGTGACTTTTGTTGAGGTGTGAACTTGGACGCAGAAAGACTCGAAGCACTTCGTTCTGCTCATCAGGCAGATGGAGTGCGGCGCTCCAAACGTCACTCGGTTAGGGTCGAAGATTACCTTGAGGTCCTGCATGAATTGGAATTGGTCGAAGGTCGGGCAAAGCCTGCACGAATTGCAGAATCATTGGCAGTTGCCCGACCTTCCGTAACCAAGATGTTGCAAAGGCTGGACGAAGAAGGTCTGGTTGAGTACAAACGCTATCATGGGGCCGTCCTTACAAGAGAAGGCAGATTAGCCGCGGAAAGTTTACGCGAAAGACATAGCCTTTTGGTCAGATTTCTGATTGTTCTTGGAGTGGATGAAGAAACTGCACATATCGACACCGAGGGTATCGAACATCATTTTCACGAAAAGACCCTAGATGCCCTCAGAAGATTGGTCGAAAAAGCGGAGACAGACCCCGGTTGGTGGGAATCTCGTAATCAATGAAATCCTACATTGATTCTAATTGAGAAATTGCAGTTGTTGCAAAGCCGAGAACAGTTACTTCCTCTCCCTCGACTAATCGAGTATCAAGAGAGGCAGCACCTGCCAAATCATATGCCCCTGCCTTTCCTTTCCACGACTCACTACTTACCAATTCAATGAGCCTCTCTTGAGACAATTCGTCGAATTCAACAACTGCTGAATCCGTCCAAATATCTGCGCTCCATCCTCCATGAAGAGAATGTTCTCCGTCACCATTTGGAGGATATACTAGGGCGGTTGAGGACCATACTCGATGTCGGTTTCCAGAAAGTCTCAGCAGCATAGCCATGGCGTGTTGTTCATCCTCAGGTTTTCCCATCGGCATTAATGGGTCATCAGGGTCAGCAACAATGGTGTCTGAAACAATTACAACTTCGGCTAATTCTTTACCCGCCATTTGGCTTACAACACCTTCTCTAGCGGCTGCTTCCGCCTTGGCAGCACAGGTAAATTCAACCTGTTCATTTACTGGCGCACCCCAGCGTGGTTTTGGTTCTTCGAAAATTAATGCAGCGGCGCTTAGTTCGAAATTTGCAAATCTTTGTTTTAACCAAGACAGGCGTCTTTCAGAAGCAGATGCTAAATGCAATCTGCGCATAATTCGACCTCATAGATCTATTCGTAATGCACAGATAGGACAACGCGTCATCTTTAGATCGAATGCGACGTCGAATCGACTCCCACATTCCGGACAAAGAACTGGCTTGTTCAAGGGAGGGAGTCCAGGTAAAGCCGGTGCATCTCCCATCGGCGGTAATGGCTCAGCGACTTTTCCGTCGTTTGTTGCTGGCTGTGTCATTTCTGGTATAGTCGTAGATATTTCAGCCATCTTTGGTTGTGATCGCCGTTGTCGTCTTTCTCGTCTTGGTGAAGTACTCTCTACATTGATATCTACAACTTCGACAATGGAAGAAGTGTCTATTGCCTCAACAGGAATATCATCTTCATCGATAACATCTACTACATCATCTTCCAACATAATCACCCCTTGAACGGGTTTTCTTCTCCGACCACCAATCCAACGTATTGCGCGTCCCGACATTACTGCCAAAACAATGGTACAGAGCAACAAAACCGCAATTGCCACTCCGCCGACTAAAATGTTGAAACTTCCTTCGTCTAAACCAAGCTGGAATCGGAGTTCTTCTAGAATGTCTATTGGTCCTGTGTTTGGTTTACTATCGTCAATTACAGCCCTTATGACCCAACCTTGGGTTGAGGTGTGAATAATCACAGCCTCACCACTCGCAGGTGAGCGACTTACTGAATGTAGCCAACCATCAGAAATCCGATTCGATATTGCCATCCAAGGGGCCTCAGAATTGATCATTCCATACTGAACTTGAGGTCCACCAGGACCCACCATATCATGCATTAATTGGATTCCTCGCGAGGTTTCTATGAAGACAATTTGAGACAGGCCTCTAGCAGAGAATTGCATAGAAGAATTTTCTATGATACTGAAGGTGTCGTCAACTATACGAGTGATTAGTTCACTATCTATTCCCTCTCCCTCTTTCCAAGCAACAACGAGTCTATCTTCATCGTCTACTGTGTGCACCTTCATCTGGGGCAAGGATGCATGGTCACCGACCGCCTTCTTGTATGTCCACGATGATTGTTTAATATCTCCATGAGCATACCAAAGACCTAGTCGATCATTTCCTGTGGTGTCGTTACGCATTGATTGGTAGAGGATATGACCATCCTCCTCACCATACTCAATTTGTACTGGATCAGTATACCCCGCAATCACGTCTATATCAGAAATAGCATTTGGAGTTAGTCTCCAATCGTTAGAAGAAGTAGGAGCGTCTGCTTCTAAGATGAAGATACTAGTTAGGTCTTGAAAAGTTCCGCCAGTCAACAAGTCACGATGATATCCAGCAACCAATAATTTTGTTCCATCAACATCGATGTCGATACCCCAGTATTTACCATCGGATAATAGAATTGGATCCATCAAATCTTGGATTGGTCGCATCTCACAAGCAGAGTCTATTGTGGAGTATGAAACCGTCTGCTTCAGATAACCACTAGTATCTAGGAAGCGTCGAGTCCAAACTATGTGTGCGATACCATCTGAGGTAGGGGCTGCGACAAAATCACCAGACCATTTTTCTTCCAACATATTTGAGCAGGCAGTCATTCCTTTGTTGGAGTTGAGTCTGTAAAGCGCCAGTCCCCCGTCTTTTGAGGTTACGACAATTCCTTCTCCATCTAAATCGATTACTTCGACAGGCGTCTCTCCAGTTTGGAAATTTAATCCTCTTCCTCCAGATACTGTGCTCTTTTCGATTAGTGTACTCCATTCTGCTTGATTATTTGACCAGTCGATATCAGATAGAACAGGACCGCTAAGGCTGATTCGGAATTTGAAAGCGCCACTTTCTTCATTTGTTTGGGCAAATGAAATTGTCTCAGCATAACCGCCTTCTATTCTAGGGATTGTAGTTGAGGAGGTTAACTCCCATCCTCTTTCAGTGTAAAGGTGGAGTTGTGCCTCTATTTGTTCAGCAGCTGATGAACCTAGATTATCAACACGGGCATTAATTTTGAACTGCTCCCCCGGTCTTGGAATCGTAGGAGTGGTGGTAAATGCGCCGTTTGAAAAAGCTAAATCGACACCTTCCGGTCTTTCAATCACATCAAATTCAATACTTTGGTCATTATTTGTCTCATCGATTTCCAGTATTGCATCACCTGGATCTAAGGCAATACTAAGATCGCGTTGGCCGACAGATAGAGGATTCCAGTAAAGAGTCACATCTACAATATCGCCGGAGTCGATTGTGGGTATGGTCAACTCATATTTTCTGGTACCTTCCTCAAGTAGGTAAACAACGACATTAGTAGCTGATTCATCGCCATCATTACGAATTTCAGCGCTAACATCGACGAAGGAGTTAACGTAGGTTTCTGACAGAGGTATGTCCCATTCTGATACAGTTATTCCACTTCTGAACATCAAGTCAGGAGCAGGTGGTTGATTATCGATATCCAAAGTGACCCTGACTTCCTCAGAGCGAACACTTGTGCCACTGACGAAACGTAATGATATGCGATGTGAACCGTCTGGATGTTCGGTAGAATCCCAAATGAAATTGAACATATCCATTGTGCCACCTGAGCCAGTGTAGGTTCTTTCATCAACCCAATCTTCCTTACCTATTCTCCACTGCAGAGTGCCACCATTGACGGTTTCATATTCGCCTTCAAATTGGACATTACCTTCAACTGAATTTTGTCCACTCGGACTATCCAAAGTTAGAGATACTCTACCAATATCGTGATTTTGTCTTTGTTTATTGCTCCATTGATCCCATTCATTACGAGCCTGTACCGAGATTTTGATTTCCAAGGCATTAATTTCATCCTCTTCAAAGTCTGGGATAGAGAACTCAGTAGTCCAATTTACTGTGCCTTGAGCAGTGTGCCAATCGACAAGAATTTCTTCCTGAGTCGGTGACCCCTCAGGTTTGTGCGTGTAGGTGATTTTGACCTGAACTTCTTCTATCGTTCCATTTGTCTCCGCATCTTCGTCGATATGCCCTCTGACTGAATAGGTCTCACCTTCTACTAGCCAAGAATCCTCAATCGGCCTTTCATAAACTAACCAATCACCCTCTCCTGGAGGTGGCGGTTCTGTTGTGTTCCCTCCTCCGTTATTTCCTCCACCATCTCCTAACAGAGCGGATAAAATCAGATTCCCATCAATTATTCCAAATCCATATTTCTCATTCCAAGTATCCGAAATATCTGGTTCAGATGCCTCCCCCTTCGGTTCGGAATTTTCTCTCAATAATTCCTTGACTTCGGCAGGATTCAGATCTAGTCCTTCCTCTTCGCTAATTTGTAAAATCACTGCTACCAAACCTGCTACTGCGGGACATGCCATACTCGTCCCACTCATTTCCGTATAGCTATCTTCAGCAAGTGGTTTTGGTGTACCAGGTAATTGGCTTGATGAAGCAGCATGCGCTGCAGAATTCATATCGCTTCCCGGTGCTACCACGTCTGGCTTGAGTTCCTCTTCTCTGTCGTCGTCCCCATCGTCTTCTCTAGGGCCGGAATTAGAGTATGAAGCAATCGAATCGTCGCCTCTATCGATAGTATCTTTATCATCAATTGACCCAACTGTAATTGCTTGGTCTGCGGCTCCTACAGAAGTGACCCTTCTTCTTCCATCATTTCCAATCGCTGCGACGGGAACTATACCTGCCTCAGCCGCTTGGTTTACTGCACGGGCGTCTGCAGCAGACCCGTTATCTCCGGGGTCATCGCCATTTGGATCACCGAGGCTACCGAAAGACATTGACATGACTTGGATTCCTTCGCTAGAGTCATTATTACCCCAGTCGGTATCTACATTGGCAGCTACCCAATTTATTCCCTTTAGTGTAGCAGCGGAGTTGGTGCCCCCTGTATCAGTCATGACTTTGACATCCACTAGGTATGCGCCTGGGGCATAACCCTGATTTATTCGTCTTGAATCTCCTGTGCCAAGTGCAATTCCTGCTACATGAGTCCCATGTCCATCTCCATCATCAGGATCGTGCGTGCCTTCGTTATTACACTCATTTTGATTCAACGAAGTGGCATCACAACCGGCGATCCACTTTGGGTCTGGAAGATCTTCAGGATCATTCTCATTATCATCGTTATCATCCGAAAAATCGTCTAAGGAGAAGTGTTCATTATCGACTCCTGTATCGAGAATAGCAATTACAATCCCCGAACCATCGTAACCGAAGTCTCGCATAGTTTCGTCATATCGTTCTGAATCTCGTACCTTGGAACCTCTAGTTGCAGTATCTAGAGATGGAACAATTACATTCTGTTCCTCGACCATAACAACTCCGTCTAGTTGCCAAATCTCAATTAAAGCACTAACTGGCACATGGTCGAGAACTATACTGTCTAGAATATCCATTTCGAAGAACCAAGATCCCTCTTGCTCCCAACCATGAGATTCGAGAACTTCTCTTAGTGCAGCCGTATCGCTAGGGCCTGGGTGCCAAGCGTAATCAACAACGATTGCAACAGTAGGTCTACCATCTAGTCCAATTATTGCTGTAGAGGAAACTGATTCACGTTGACCAGCGATGATTCTTTGCAAACGATCATCCATACCATCAGAATCCAAATCATACCAATAGCCAAACCACCACCTCTCGTCCTCTACAGGGAATCCTGCATCAAAGGGGGGACTTCTAACAGTTCGATCTATGGGGTCGCATATGACCTCTCCACACATTAGCGAAGGTGGCCAATTTTCCGGCCTTTCTTGGCTAGTCAAATCTTCGGTTTGAATGGCTGTGGATGTAGATACCCCCACTCCCATATCCATGACTAGAATCATTGCAACTAGCGCCAACGGAGTGAGGTTTAGGCGTCTTCCAGACATGGCTCTGCAAGCAGAGCCAGCGTAGTTCGGGGTATAAGCCGAACCCGTACAAGAGCCGTCAGGAGGTCATCATGGCCAGTTGATATGATTTTTCGAGTGGGCGCATTTTAGGGTACAATTCTGTCCAGATATTATAGCATGAACCTCTCCGTCACAAACAGGGCAGAGTACCTGTTCTGCAAGCTCCTCCAACCATGCTCTTCGGGTTTCAAGTTCATCACCTTCTTCCCTTAGTCTCTTGAGTATTCTAGCAGCCTCCTCTTTCAAGCCATCCCCTGCTTCTGTCCACGGATCTGATTCGAGACTCCCCATCTTCGCAGTGGCCGCATCTCTTGCCGCCTTAGAGGCATTAGATCCAGCCATTGAAATGTCGCTTGCATCATCTAATTCTGATGGCGCACCTCTAGCGATTGGCCTTGCTAAAATCCAAGCGAGCATAAAACCTCCAAAATGAGCCATGTGTGCCACATTTGTTTCTGATTGTTGTGAATAAATCTCGAATATAACCCATACTTCAATTCCCAACTTTAGGGCTACAATTCCCCAAACCGGCCAGGCACGAATGAAAAACAGTAGTGGGAATTCTATTCGATCATTAGGCCAGCATGCCATGTAAGCACCAAGAATTCCGAAAGCGGCTCCACTCGCTCCGAGTGTAGGGCTTATCGAATCAGGATGGGTTAACACCCATGCTATATTACCCCCTAATAGGCCAATGAAGTACACCAATATCCAGCGCAGCTTCCCCATTCTTTGCTCTAGAGGAACTCCCGCTAGAGCGATTACCACTATATTTCCTAGAATGTGTAGCCAACTTCCATGAAGCCAAGCAGAGGTGATAAAGCGATGAATTTGGTCGGGATGATTTGAAATCTTAGGGATAATTGAAAGGAAGTAATCGGGTGTAAAATCGAGGAAACCCATGTCGATAATCATTTGATAGAAGGTTACCAATAATAATGATAAAACTGTGGCTAGGGCTATACTCGTTTCTTGTTTCCAAGCCACGATATATGGAGTTATGGCGATTATTAGAAACAGGCCCAATGCGACCCAATCAGAACCGGTTAGGTCAGACCAAACAAGCTCATAGTCAGCAGTAGCCAGTCCTCTCCCTCAGGCCTCGACAAAGGCTCTATGTGCATAGGGACTTCGATGGAACCACTCAAACGCAGGCTGCTAGTGGGGGATATCGTGAGCGCGCGAACTTTGCTCTCAGCCCGAGGGTTAGTTGTTAATCGAGGTGCCCGAAAGGTGCTCCGAGATGTTGACTTTTCACTCTCTGAAGGTGAAGTCGTTGGTTTGTTGGGAGTAAACGGTTCAGGAAAGTCCACTTTGTTAGAATCGCTTGCAGGATTGCATCCAATGACTGCCGGTAGTATTCAAAGAAACGACAGGGGAGTTGAAACTACGGTTAGAGACTCGGAAGGTCAGCGCGGAGATATCTCTGGCTTTGGCCTTTGTTTACAAACTGAGGGTATGTCTGGTGACGAAACAGTATTCGAAAGAATTCGTGGCGCTTGTAGAGTTGCTGGACGAGCAGATAACTCAGAAGCACTGAATGAAATAATCTCAGAATGGGGCCTTGGACACCGAGCAGATGATAGAATATGCAAACTATCTGGTGGTCTACGTAGAAGAGTTGCAGTTCTGTCCGCACTTGTTCCAGTTGCTATGAATTCTGAGCCATCGGTCGTTCTTCTTGATGAGCCATCAGAGGGACTCGACCAATCATCTCGAGAACAGCTGTTAGGATGGTTAAGAGCACTAGCAATGAGAGGCCATGGGGTTCTAGTTGCGACTCATGACCCCGAAGTCATTACCGCTTGCGACAGAACTGTCACCATCAGCGAGACCTCAGAATTGACAAGTAAGGTACAGGAATCAAACCTAGAACATACGAATCTTCCAGATCCCTCCGTATCAGAACACCATGGAGAATTAGTTGCTTGGACTTGGAGACTTGAAAGGCGCAACCCAATCGATACAATTGGACGCGGAGTTCCTGCCTTGGTCGCCTTATTACTAGCATATACACTGTCTACAGATATCGCTAGGAGCACTGAAAATTATGATTTGTTAGCCGCTCTAATTCTAACTCCTGCTTTCATCACAGCTATTGTTTCTCCAGCCATTATCAAACGACTCGCAGAAGAGAGAGCCGGAGATTGGTGGAGGGCAATGACCGGTGCCAGCTCAAGAGGCTGGTTTTCCATAATGGGTATCTCATTGATTCTGCCACTGCCAATAATTTATGTCTCATGGTTTGTTATTGCCGACGATTCAGCAATGAATTCTGATGTTATGTTGTGGCTGTGGTTATTCGCATTCGTAATCATTGACCTAAGTGTGGCCGCTTCGGCTTTGCATCTGATGGTGTCCGACCTTACTCGAGCAGGTGCTGTAGCGGGAATTTTATTACAACTAGTCCTAATCTGGCCATTCTTGCAAATGACTAGCGCTCTGACTTCGATAATGAGCAATGGAATGAGTTTTGAATTAGCGCTAGGTGAGCCTATTGCAGACATCGCTATAGCATGGCTGACTGTGGTTTTATTGTGGGCAATGGCAGTCATCATCCCTGAGGATTGAGTGGTGAGAAAATGAATTTTCGTGATTCCGGTTATGCTCTGACATATCTTGGACTTGCAGGTATCGTATTTGTTACAATTCTTGGTTTGGAATATGCACCCGGCTTGAAACCATGTACTGGAGGTGGCTGTTGGGGGGCCCCAGAAGCCTACAGAATCCTCTATCTTCACGTCCCATTTGCTTGGTGTTCATTCTTATCTTTTAGTGTCCTATTTTATGGCTCATTGATGTGGTACCTCAAGCGTAGTGAAGACGCTTGGGTTTACTTTCAGAGTGGTTCCGATCTTGGTGTAATTTTTGGATTAGGAGTAATTACTTCCGGCCCAATTTGGGCATCTGCGGAATGGGGTCGGCCTTGGGATTGGGGCGATATGAGACTCAATTCCTTCGCTTTACTCACTGCAGTTGCCCTATTTCTCGTCTATTCTCGTCAATCTCAACCCGATACACAACAAAATCGAGACACTCTATCAGCAGTCGGTTTATTCGGATTCGCCTTAGTTCCGATTACTGCTGGTGCGACCACTTGGTGGGAAACTACCCATCCAGAGGTTTTGATTGTAGAGTCAAGCGAAACACTAGGGATGAGTCCAGACATACGCTCATTCCTGTTAATCAGTTTTGGACTAATGTGCATTTTATTCACCGGTTTACTACTACTTTCAAACAAGAGATATCGCCTTGCTGCGAAGGTATCTGGTAGAAAGAATGAGCTAGATCAGGAGGCGGTATCTTGAGCGGTATTACGGAAGCGTACATAGCCTACGCAATCATGCTTGGTTTGGTAATCTGGTTCAGTCGAGATGTGCTGACTTCAATTTCATTCTTAGAGATGGAATTAGAATCTCTTTCAGACGAACAACCAATGTCTACTGAAGACGAATAATTTCATTTTGTTGTGATTTCGGCCCCGAAGGGGGCCGAATTAGCCTTCGACCGGCTCACCAACCCTTCAAACGGAGTGGGCTTGCCGCTTGGCGGGGGAGCAGTATGGATGGCGCAGCGTTTTGTATCGCCTGTGGGTCTCCCCCTCCGCTTACATCAGAACGACTTTGCGAGGACTGTTTGAGAACTAGAACTGTATTTTCCGTAGTTCCTGAGCGCATTCAACAACATCGCTGTGCAAAGTGCGGAATGCACGAGGTAGAGAAGCGCTGGGTTAACATTGAAGACGAGGAATTGGGAGAGTTAAGACTTAGAGAAAATCTCGGTGTTACAGATGGAGCGAGTGATATTGCAGTAGATATGGCCTATCAGCCAATTGATGAGAGAACTGCTCGTCTTCACGTCAATGTCGAAGGGCAACTCGAAGGTCACAAATTCTCTGATCAGCATGAAGTTCTATTGCAGACTAGTAATGCTGTTTGTCCTACCTGCACTAGAAAAGCAGGAGCATATTTTGAGGCGACTATGCAGCTTAGGAGTGCTGGACGTAGATTGTCTGACGAGGAACTCAAGAGTCTTAGAGGGACTTTAGATGAATTGCTCAATGAATTAGAATCGGATCCGATGTTTTTCATCACTAAAGAAGGGCCTGTAACTGGCGGTTGGGATTTACAACTTGGTTCAAAGGCATTAGCAAGAACTTGGGCCAGAAAACTTGTTCGAAGATTTGGTGGAACAACAAAAGAAACATCGACGCTGGTTGGCATGAGAGAAGGGTCAGAAGTCACTAGACTAACCTTGTCTTATCGTAAACCAGCTTATGGGCTTGGTGATGTCATTCGCCTCAAAAAAGAAAAATGGCTTGTATCGGCTTGGCAGAAGGATGGTCCAACCCTAAGGAGTTTAGACCGAAATGAGCGGATAGGTGCGACTTGGAGAGATATGGAAAAGGCCACTGTTGTGAGTAGTTTTGTGGACCAAATCATAGTCGATGTATTGAATCGTGATACTTCCGGTGCTGAGGTAATGGACCCTACTGATTATCGTGTGGTTACCGTCGCTCTCCCCTACGATGATGATGGTTCGGCGACAAACTTACGCATCGCCTTCATAGACGACTTATGGATGGCACTACCAGGGCACATGGGAGAGGAGTGAATATGTCTGAGATAGATTTTCAATCACTTCTCGATAAACATGACAAATCAGACATGGCTCGCTTCACCAGAAATTTTGTGGATGACCTAGAGGCTGCCATGTCTGCAGAAATAGAAATCGAAGCAGATATGGATTGGAGTGGAGTTGTCTGTCTAGGGATGGGTGGCTCTGGCGCCGGAGGTATGTTCCTTTCAGCCCTAGCGGATGATTCAGGAGGTCTACCATTTGTGGTCTGGAATAACTACGGCTTACCATCATGGTGGGGGCCAGATTGGCTAGTGTTAGCGACCTCCTATTCGGGAAATACAGAGGAGACTCTAGATGGTGTAAGACAGGCATTGGAAGAAGGAGGTGTTGTAGTCGGTATCTGTTCGGGTGGAGAATTGGAGAATTTACTCTCACAAAGTGATGAGTCATTATGTATTTCAGTTCCTTCTGGACAAATGCCTCGCTCTGCATTCGGTCATTTATTCGGGAGTCAATTATCCCTTTGCTGGGCCCTAGGGGTTCTACCACGGCCATCAGAGGAAGAAATGACTCAGATGTTAGGTCGATTACGCTCTTGCTCTAAGTTAGCGGATATAGTCGGAGGGGACGGTAAAGTAGCCGCAATGGCCAATGGAATGTCTGAGCGAGATATCGGGATTGTTTCTGCTAGTGAAATGGCATCGGTTGGTGTTAGATTTACTAACCAATTAAACGAGAACTCTGAGAGATTTTCCCGTCCCGTCCAATTACCAGAAATGAACCACAACGAGATTGTTGCCTGGGACAGGAACTCATCTTCTCAAGCATTGCTATACATTGCAAGTCCACATACCCACCCTCGCGTGCGCGCGCGAATCAGTTGGATGATGGAAAATCTTGAAGCGGGTGATTCTTGGTTACTTGATTGCGAAGGAGATAGCCTCCTTGAGAGCCTCCTAACCGCTGCACACATAACCGATTGGGTAAGTATTGCTTTGGCTATGATTAATGGTATTGATCCGTCTGAAATGACCGCCATCAAAAGTCTCAAAACATATCTATCTACAATTTAGTAGAGGGGTCCCAAAACCAATCTAGGATCTGGATATATTCGCAAAGCCTCTTCTCGGTCATTAGGTGCAACAACACCGGGCATATCGTGAGTTTTTGGCTCTTGAAATGATAATTGGAAATGTAGGTGTGGCTCCCAGCCACCATTTTCATGAGGAGCTCCCATCCAACATATTACATCACCAGCATTCACCTTTTGACCGACTGATTTACCTTCTATTGAAGCAGAATCAAGGTGGCCGTAAAGAGCCCATATTGCAGTACCATCTAGGATGTGTTTTGTAATCACAACGTGACCATAATCTCCATCGGCTGCATTATATCCAAAATGAGAAATTTCTCCATTTGTAAATGCCATACAGGCAGTTCCCATCGGTGCGCCAATATCTATTCCAATATGCAGAAAACGCTCTCCTGAGAAGAGTTCAGTAGAGTATAACCCTGGTCGTAATTCGTCGTACTTCCCGACACTATATTCGGTCTTTGGAGGGGTCCAAGTACCCCCTGACAAGTCAAGGATAGTGTAATCTTCTGGCATATAGACAACTGGATGAAACTCGTGGGAATCCCAATCAATCATGACCTTGCGAGTAGGGTGAAGGCCATCACTCCTCCTCTTCTAACCTATCAGGTCTCGTGCTAACTTCAGTGGCTTCTGGCAATCCACTTTGTAATGTCTCCGAGACCTTCAATTCATCCAATCTACGCCCTTGGGGTAATACGCGACTTTCGTAAGATCGCATAGCATCATTGTATGACTTTCCAGCCTTGTCCAGATGGCTACCTACTTTCAGAATGTGTTCGATTAGTGTGTTAGTTCGCTTATACATTTCTCTAGACACATCGTAAATCTCTCTTGCACCCTCTGCCAATGCGTGTTGCTGCCAGTATAGAGCGACAGTTCTCAATAGCCCCAACATAGTCACAGGTGTGGCTATTAACACTGATTTGGTCATGGCATAATCTAGTAATTCTGGATCGGTTGTGAAAGCCGCTGCAGCCATCGCTTCACTGGGTATGAACATCACAACATGGTCAAAGTCACCTTCTATAGACTCTTGATACGCCTTTGCGCCGAGCTCCTTGATTCTATTCTTCATGGCTTTTGCATGTTCTTTCAGATGTGCATCCTGTTCGGGCCCTGGGTCTAACTCCACCGCTTGTAGGAAATGAGATCCAGTCGCTTTTGAATCGATTGGAATTACCCCTTCTTGAGGTAGCCTAACAATATAGTCAGGACGACCACCACCTTCTACGGTTTCTTGTTCGAAGAAATCAACTTGTTCCGACATTCCAGCCATTTCGAACAGTCTTCTTAGCTTCATTTCCCCCCAATTTCCTCTAGCCTGCCCAGAGGTTGTTAACGCGGTCGAAAGAGCAGTCGTTCTGTCTCCTAGAGAGTCTGCCTTCTGCCCCAACTCTTTCAATTGGCGCTTGATCGCTTCGTATGCACCAACTCTATCCTTTTCCATTTCTGAATTTGCTTTAGATAATTTAGTCATTTCTTCGCGCAGAGGTTTGATTAAATTCTCAACTTCCATTTTCCTCGCGTCAAGAGATTTTTCAGCTTCTTTTTGGTCTGAGTTAAATTTCTGTTCTGCTAATTGTAAAAAAGCCTCAGAATTTTGCTGATTTACTTTAGTTGCTATATTTTCGAACCTTGACTCAAGTAATTCATTGACTCTTTTTCTCTCTTCATTCAGAAGTTCTCGAGTTTTATCGTCTCCACCTTCTTTTGCTTCATTCAAAGCCTGAGCACGACTTAGTTCCAATTTAGCTCGACTCAACTCATGGTTTGTTTTCTGTTTGGCCAGTAACCAACCGATAGCTCCTCCGGCAAGCAAGGCGCCGACGATATACACAATTTCACTTAACATGATATCAGATAGAAATCGAGGGTATTTAACCTTCTCAGAACCAAATCAGCTACAATTGTAACAAGAACTCCAAACAGTACTCTTTACCAAGGGTGTAATGATGAGTTCAAACAATGGATGCCTATGGAAGGGTCAGATGCGCCATCCTCGGCGCTACCGGACTCGTTGCTCAACGCTTCTTCCAGCGCCTTCAGTTTCACCCCTGGCTCGAACCAGTAGCAATAATCGGCTCTCCGGAAACCGCTGGAAATCCACATGATGAATGCCTTTGGAGTTTAGATGAGGAAAGGCCTCC
>DAMG01000042.1 GCA_002497025.1 Euryarchaeota archaeon UBA126 | reverse complement strand
ATAGGCCCAGGACCTAGGTCTGACATAGACAAGATAACTGGAGACCTACAACTGGTCGGATGAATATCCGAAACGAAAGAAGCCCCACAGAGCGAGCGCCCTGTGGGGGGTTTGAGAATAATCGGCGAGGCCAGGAGACCGAAGTCCCCCAGCCCGCCTTACGTATTTCAGAATCTAAATTACTGATTCAGTGTTCAAAGTTGATCTTCGAGCATTCCGCCGAGCATTGCGCCGAGGCCGATTACGACTCCGTCTACAATCCAGTGGCTTAGCATCTCAGGGATAGCACCGCCACCCATTAGCTCAGCAGCCATACCGTCAGCACCGGTAACACCAGCGCCTAGAGCCCCAGCTCCAGCTAGAGCAACCACAGCGAATGCGGTCAACCAGCCATCACACCTGCTAGCTACTGTTGCAATTATTGCACCAGCCGCAAGCATTGTCAGCATTGGCCATAGGTCAAAGGCCCACATTTCTGGGGCTTCAGTAGCCGCTTCTACGGTACCTTCTCCCGCTAGAGCAAGTGCTGCTCCAGCACCTACCATCTGCATTACCAAGCGCATGACGTTACCCATCCACGCATCTGTGTCTTGCAGATCACCAGTCATTGCACTGATCCAGGTGAACATTGGCAGAACGTGTGCTCCTGCCATGGCTGCCATGGTAACAGCCAACAGCAATCCTGCCATCAGCATGTTTCCATCGTCGCCCATTTCACCGAGAACCAACCACGACACCATGAAGGCGCCGCCAAGTTCTGCCATGTTCGTTTTCCAATCCATTTCCATATTATTTCCTCCTCGCCTTAGCGAGCGTTCTCGCGCTATTCGGCGACTATATAATCGGAACTGATAGAAACCGGAAAAAAAACCCGATTTTAGTACATTTTTCCGAATGCCGGTGTGCTCGGCTACACCTGATAACGCAGATGATATCAAGTATATCAGAAAACCAGTCGGTGCTACGCACCGATTCGGCAATCGTCAATAATCCGGACCCTATCTCACCACCTATGGTGGTGCAGGTAGAACTCGATTCAGAGGCTCGAAAAAACCTGCTTTCTGAATGTTCAGGCCTTACAGGCCTGGTCGATTGGTTGGATGCGATAGATCGACGCCCTGGGCTACCTGAGCTCGATACTCACCTCAAGGGATTGGACATCAACCTCGATGCACTTCGAGAATGCATCGGCTATGCCGATGATGGATATCAGCGCAATGTAATCAAGAAAACCGAGTTCTACGAACTCGTCGCAATATGTTGGACACCCGGTCAAGATACTCCAATTCACGATCACGTCGGCTCTGACTGTGCGTTTCTAATCGCCGACGGCGTCTCTACAGAGACGATTTACCAATTGAATGACGAAGGTCTTGCGTACCCAGTCGAAGTCCGCACTTACCAACCAGGAGAAGTTTGTGCAGCTGAAGAACCCGACATTCACCGTGTTTCTAATGACTCGAATTCACAACTGATAAATGTCCATGTCTACACTCCCCCTCTGCACGCTTACAGCCTGTACGAACCAGCTCCCGAGCCGACCGCGTAGCGGTCGAATAGGTTAGCGAGATTTCACTCGACTCCAGCGTCTCGCTTGTATTCTTCATACACTTCTCGAAACAGTTTGATGTCCGATTCAAAGGTCTCTGGTAGCAAGGGACCGAATGAGAATCTGAAGAATCGAGAATACGGAGTTTGGTAACTCGGGTCCTTTGAATGAGGTCTTGCCATATCGCAATCTTTAGCACACAGAATTGCTGCTCCGTGTTTGAATAAGCGTTTGTTCAATTCCTCACTATTCATTCCCTCTGGTAATTCGAGCCAATGGTAGAATCCTCCATTACCGGTGTAAACTCCAAGACCCATTTCTTCGAATGCCTTACCGTATCTTTCTCTCTGCCAATTGTAATGTTGTTCTACGGCAGCCCTAGCCTTCTTGACTCGACTCGGCTCTAGAAGCATAACGGCATAGTGTTGTGAAGGATGGCTTACGCCACCCATTCCAAAGCTAGAGTAATTCGCCATAGTCTCAATATTGGTCTTACTGGCGATAATCCAGCCAATCCGGATTCCTGGTGATTGCAAGCCTTTGGTACAAGCGCCAGCAAGGAATACGTTGCTGTTATCGAGGTCTTGCACAAACTCGATTCCACTAACAGATGGTGTGTGGAACATCTCGTAGGCTTCATCCAGAAGTATTCCATTTCCGGGTTTTTCTGCTATTTCGATGAGTTCTCGTAACTCTTCTCCAGAACGGGTTTGGCCTGATGGATTCTGAGGGTTAGAAATTACTGGTAATAATCCCGTTCCTTCACTAACTCCTTCTCGATTAAAATATTCTGAATTACTCGGATGGAAATTATTCTCTTTGGTGAAAGGCACAATGTCGTATTCGGTATTTGTTTGTGTTAGAATATCGAGATATGCTGGCCATTCTATGTTGCCAATTCTAACCTTGATGTGTTCTTTTAGGAAGGCCATTACCGTGTAGATTCCGGGCCTTCCCCCAGCGAAGACCATGACGTTCTCTGGAGTAATAGATGATCCATATCTTGAGTTGTAATAGTCAACGATTGCTCCACGCAATTCGGGATGACCCCAAGCCTTGGGATAGAATCGATCTTCCCATGTAACTTCAACACTATCTGGAAGTGCCGGCCCACCGAATTTTTCTAGCGGAGTTGTGAGCGGAAAACCTTGCGACCAAGGATGAGTCCCTTCTGTCCCCATGAAGCTACCAAAGGTGTCCCTGAATGCATAGAGAGTTTCGTAAATTCCCATGGGTGGACAATTGTCTGAAAGGAAAGATTCAACCTGTAAATCATTAGTTTGTTCTGAACTCTTCACTATGCCGGTTCCCCCTGTAACGCACCTCCGTGAAGCTGCACACAAATGAGTTTGACCGTCCTACTTTCTAATCTCAAGTACATGCCTAACAAAGCGTTAAGGGATTCTCTCGCTGTCGACTCAGTATGAACCGGTCCTTTAGTCGACGAATCTGTCTCTGTTTAGCGCTTACAGCATTACTGCTTGGGCTATCTGCATCCTTTGGGATAGACACTAATACAGAAGAGAAACTAGCAGATGAGAAAGTCGTAGAAAGCACACATTCCTCTAATCAAAGTTTGACAGGATTCCAAGCCGGCTCGATATATACAGAGACAGTACTCGTATCGTCATTGGAATATACATGTGTGAACATGAAAATACCTTCTTGGGTTAACGCTAGAACAAAATGCTGGGGTGCAAATAATTACGGCTACACTGGAATTGGTAACTGGACTGATACTGCAAATCCGTATTTTGTACAATATGATTCTGGAAATGGCATGACAAAATCTCTCGGCTCTTTTGGATTCCATACAGTATCAGTACAGACCAACGGTGTAACAAATTCATGGGGGACCAATGAATATGGAGAATTAGGATTAGGGTATACCAATACAAACACAATAAGAGGGAATACTGGCAACATGCCTCCAAACAGAACAGCTCTACATGTTGAAGCAGGAGCAGATACCAGCTGTATGATTGCAGATGACCAATCAGTTTGGTGCTGGGGAAGAAACGACCCATTTGGACAGACAGGAACGAACACTACTACATCCCTGAGCCCTGTTCTATCACCAACAAAAGTTTTGATTCCTAACAATCAATCGGCCATTGCGCTATCTATGGGATGGAATTTCGCATGTGTCATATTAGAAGACCGAACTGGAATGTGTTGGGGTAAAAACGCCAACGGACAACTTGGTAATGGAAATTATGATTATGGCCAATTCTCGCATCCAACTCCTGCACCAATTACAATAATTCCTCCGAATAGGACTCTTTCCGCAATCTCACTAGGAGGAGGTCATGCTTGCTCCATTCTAGATAACGGAAGTGTATTTTGTTGGGGAGGAGGTAGAAACGGACAATTAGGCGACGGTACTCATTCGAATACTTCGACGACAGGTAATTACGTTCCATTACCAGCAGGACGAACTGCCATATCAATATCATCTGGTGTGAGGCATACATGCACAATCCTAGACGATCACAGCACTTGGTGCTGGGGGAATAATACAGAGGGCCAGATTGGTGATGGAACATCCGTTCCAAATACAGGAGAGGCGAATTGGGAGCACAATCACCCCAGCAGTCCAGTAGCGGTAAGTGTTCCCGCCGGAATTGAGTTTGCCGCAATATCTGCTGGTCAAGACCATACTTGTGCAGTTGCAACAAACGGTTCGTTATGGTGCTGGGGAGGTCATAGTCTAGGGCAGCTAGGTTTAGGCACTGATGGTTTGTTTTCGCCCGTAGACAGTGACATACCAGCTTGGGTAAATCTCTCAGGACAAGGTTCTGCTTCAGCTTATGTCCCACTTTCTGATAGAGACCACGATAATGATGGGAATTTATCCATCTTTGACCGCACACCACTTGGTACTCCAGTTTGTCCACCGGGTCAATATTTGATAGTCGCAGATGAGACCTGCAACGATGCCTCACCAGGTCATTACGTACCGAATTCGAATATGACCTACGAAACCCCTTGCTCTTTGGGAACTTACCAACCAAATGCTGGCCAATCCTCCTGCGTTCAAGCAGATCCTGGATTCTATGTTCCTAATTCGTCATCATTGGACCAGACTCCCTGTGATGTAGGGACATATCAAAATGCATCTGGCCAATCCTCCTGCCATATCACTCCAATCGGACATTACAATGGTCAAGCAGATACATCTCCAACCCCTTGTAACCCTGGAAGTTACCAATCTTCGGAGGGTCAGGCAGATTGTATTGCTAGTCAAGCGGGCTACCATGTACCAATTGAAGGACAATCCACCCAGACTATTTGTGAGGCAGGTACATTCCAACCAGGCACAGGAATGACTCTTTGTTGGAGAGCAAATTTAGGAAATTACGTCAGTCAGGAAGGAGCTACTCAACAGACAGACTGTCAGCCGGGTACCTATGCAGATGTACGAGGTTTGGTTGAGTGTAAGGAAGCAGACCCAGGGTATTTCGTAGCGACCAATCTTTCCGCAACCCAATCGGCATGTCTTCCAGGTGAATATCAACCACTCTCTGGACAAGATAGTTGTTTGATGACCGATACTGGTCACTACAATCCAGACCCAGGATCTTCGGATATGATTCCTTGTGAGCAAGGATATTTCGAAGATCAAATGGGAAGCACATCTTGTAATCCATCGGAACCAGGATACCATGTGCCCAGCACGGGTTCATCAAGTCAAACGGAGTGTCCAGTTGGCACCTATTCAACTGAAAATGCAATAGTTACCTGTACCGATGCATCACTAGGTTACTATATTCCAGAGATGGGATCATCAGCACAACTAGAATGTCTTGCAGGAACATACACTTCAGAAGAAGGTGCATCATCCTGTACAGATGCCGACCCTGGTCATATCGTCAGATTCGATGGCTCCTCACAACAGGAGGAATGTATGCCTGGAAGTTATCAATCAGACTCAGGAAGTACAGATTGTATTGCAGCATCGCCAGGTAATTTTGTATCCTATAATGCCGCAACCGGACAAACAGAATGTCTTCCTGGCACATACCAATGGGACACAGGCCAAACGGATTGTTTGGATTCACCTGCTGGACAATATTCTGCAGAGTCCGGCTCTTCGACAGTTGAGAATTGTGACCCAGGTACATACCAACCAGATACAGGCCAATCATCGTGTCTAGAAGCCGATGAGGGCCATTTCGTAGATGGATTTGGGGCGACTGAACAAGTACCGTGTGAGGTTGGCAGTTTCCAAAGTATCACAGGTCAATCAAGCTGTCAACAATCCGACCCAGGACACATAGTATCTTCAGTCGGTTCTAGTGAGCAAACCCCGTGTTTACCGGGAACTTACCAACCATTATTCGGAAAAGAAAGTTGTATTCTTGCTAGTGCAGACTATTTCGTAGAATCCTCTGGTTCCTCTCAACAAACACTTTGCCCTTCTGGAGAATCTCAACCCGAAGAAGGCCAATCTTCCTGTATTACCGATGATGATGGCGGGCTACCAATTGTTGCAATCGCTGGAGCTGCTATAGTAGTCCTTGCAATTGGAGGATTCCTGATGACTCAGGGTAAGAGCAAACCTGCTCCTAAGGGTAAGAAAGTAAGAAGACCACCAGAGGGTGCTAAGAGACGAAGAAAGCGACCTGAAGGAGCTCGCAGGCCAAAGGCAAAAGAGGGCACTTCAAAGAAAATTGAAGAAGACTGATTTTCTAAATCCCGCAGTTCGGACGTTGAATCAGACACTCGGTTTTCTTGAAATGTGAGTCCGATTCGCGATAACCATGCGCGAGTATGCGTCCGACAGGGTTGACCTTCGGTCAGATACCGTCACCCAACCCACTGAATCCATGCGCGAGGTGATGACTTCTGCAGAGGTTGGAGATGATGTCATGGGTGATGATCCAACAGTGAATACCCTTCAGGATAAGGTGGCTAAATTGCTGGGAAAGGAAGCAGGCCTCTACGTTTCTTCAGGCACTATGGGCAACGCAGTAGCGATACTCGCTCATACTCGTCCTGGCGACGAGATAGTCGCATATACCAAATCACATATTTTCCGATACGAAGGAGGCGGTTATGCCTCCCTTGCAGGTTGTTCAATGTCGTTAGTCCCCGCTGCAGATGGAATAATGAAACCAGAGGACGTTAAGGCAGCGATTCGTAAAGCAGAGGGTAGCGAATCGCATTATCCAGATTGTAGTCTGGTTTGCGTCGAGAATACATCAAACCTAGGCGGAGGCTCAGTTTATCCACAAGAAATACTCGATGAGATTTGTCAAGTCGCTCATCAAAATGATTGCAATGTACACATGGACGGAGCTCGACTGTTCAACGCCGTAGCGGTCTCAGGAACCGATCCCGCGAGAATGGTGAGAGATTTCGATACCGTGACTGTTTGTCTATCTAAGGGCCTAGGCGCTCCGGTAGGTTCGGTTCTTGTTGGTAGTAAGGAATTCATTGACAGAGCCCACAGGTTCCGCAAGATGCTGGGCGGAGGTATGAGGCAAGCAGGAATCATCGCCGCAGGCGGACTGTATGCCTTGGAGAATAATTTGGAGCGACTCGCTGAAGATCACGTTCGAGCAAAGAGGCTAGCAGTAGCGATTAATGAAATGCCAAATTACTCCGTAGAATTAGATGCGGTTCATTCAAACATAGTTCTAATTTCAACACCTGAAGGTACTGCCAAATCAGTTGTATCATCACTCGCTGAACAAGGTGTTGACATCATCGATATACATGATTCACAGGTAAGAGCAGTAACTCATTTACATATCACCGATGAGGATATTGAAAGGACGATTACGGCCTTTTCTTCGACGCAATAATAGCGAACCCTTCATCACCAGAATGATTTCGCCGATTCGATGAAGAGCATTCTGGCGGTCTTTCTCTCCGCTCTATTACTAGCACCGATGGGTGCTCTCGCAGAGACCGGAACCATTTGGCTCGATGCTAGAGGTCAGCAGGATGCTGGAACATTTGGCGGACTCACCTTACCAATGGGTAATGGCACAGCCGATTCAACCACCAGCGCAGATTATGTTGACCTGCCGAATATAGTTGAGGTATACACAGCAACCTGGTGCGTAAACTGTGTAACGTCAGAGGAAGCCATGAGTGAGGCAGTTCAGGATGTAGATTCAGTTCTTATCCACTATCACCGAGTATGGATTGAACCAGAAGACCCATTCGGTTCTGATAGTACCGAAGAGAGGTGGGTAGAACACTATGGAGAGTCTTCGAAATCAGTTGCAGGAGAGGAGAGAATCGCCCCTAGTTTGGTAGTAGATGGTCAGCGTTTACATACTGGTTCAAGAGCAAAAGGCGTTTCATTAGTTGACGATTATTCGCAATCATTGCAGGTGGGTAATCGGGCTTGGTTCACTGGGGGAACAATCGATTTCTCAGTATCTTTCACTGAAACAGGAGCGAGTTTTTCTTGGAACTTCGACAATCTAGATTTTTCTTGTGCTGACGATTGTCCAACACAGACCACAACTCCATGGATTCTTTTTGTAGAGGATTCAGCAAATTTCGAAGATGGGAGTAATAATCTGGAAGATTATTTGCATGTAAATCATGCAGCAAACCAGCTTTCTGGGACCAATGGAACAATAATTCTCGACGTCCCAGAAACGTGGGATGGCGAAGATATGAAAGCCGTATTACTAATCGATTGGGAAATCGAAAAAGAAGGTGGGAATAGTTTCCATGATAGTTTACCCGGAATTGGCATATCTACCCTATTCTCTCTCCTCCTCGCCATCCCCCTAGTGAGAAGCCGACACCAATGAGGTCAATTCTGAGCCAATCCCATCGGCGGGTTCAAGAACCTCCTCAAAGCATCATAGATGCTCGGTGGTGTCATGGTTCAGGAACTGGTACACTTTGTTACTAATGAAGAGGTTCAACCTGGGCCACTTCCAGATTGGCTAGTTGACCATATCAAACGGCAAAGCACAGACCCATTACCTAACTCTGAAGGCGGTCCTTCTCGCATACTCATTCTCTATCCGGGAGAGCAGGCTAGGAGAGAGAATCTTGAGCGCTTAGCGGATGAAGGGGTAGTAATTGACAGAACTCTTCATCATACTATTGATTCTCTCGAAAAATCTCTTCTTGCGGACTTAAGATTACCAAGAATATTATCGATGTCTGGCGGTTGGAATTTGATTCTCAATGCCGCCTGTGCTGAGGCTGCTGCTAATTTGGAATTTCCGATTATTCATCCAATACCTCAACTCCAATGGAATCGAAACAAGACACGTTCTATAGCCGCTTTACATTCGATTTTGTCACGTGAGGGCGTTCTGAATGAGTGGGAAGGAGCAGGTATTGTCGGCTTCTCCCGTGTAATTAGAGAATTGGAAGCACAACTGGGAGGTACCCACCCTGATTTCGTTACTGATCGGGTAATCGAGGGCCTCCAGAGTACACTTAGTTCTCAAACTTCGCCATTTAGTCTGTTAGAGGTTGATGGAATTGTAATGCTCGACCATTCTCCTGTCGTGCCCTCACGAAAAATAGATTTGTTACGAGAAATTTCACAACATCGTCCAATTCATCAATTGGTGTATCCTGGAAACTTTAGACAGGGATTCCATGGATTTCTTCTCGAAGACCAATACCCAATTCGAGATTCTCAAGACCTACCTAGTTGGCTACCTAATCATGATTTAGCAGATCTATCAGAGGGAATTGAAACCTCAAGCCATCGCAGATTTAGAATTCAGAGAGAGGCACATTCGATTCCACTAGCGACCAGACTAATCGCCGAGCAACTGAGGACTAATCCAAATTCTAGTATATTGCTGATTGACCCTACATCATATGAAGAAAACCATCAATGGATTAGAGCCCTGAAAGATATCGGAATCTCTCTGCATAGCTCACAATCCATGGCTTCTAGCAAACCCCTTGGACATTGGCTTGCTAGTCTTGCCGGTATTTGCCATGGGCCTAATGCATGGTCTCTAGATTCATTGCGAGCGCTTGCCTTACAGGAATCGTTGAAGATTTTTCTAGAGACAAACTCTCATCCATCAGACACGGAAATTTCTCCAATAGCAAACGCAGATTTACTATCGGATTTGGCTCGAAGCGATCACATACTTGGCGGGGCAGGAACCCTTGAAAGATGGTTAATCACTCTTGCAAGAGAAGAGCCAGACGATACCAAAGGACCGACTAAGGAAGCCACACAGTGGTGGCTGCTTTTGCTGGCCCAGACAAATTGGCCACTTCTAGCAGATTATGATCAAGCGGTACTTTCCAACCGTGACTTATGGCGTGGTTGTCATAGCGGTCAAGAGTTACCACAAATAGAAGCCACAAATAGTGGCGATGAGTGGCTTAATTCCGCCTTATCAAGAGTCGATTTAGAATTGGGCATTGACTCAGCGGATGGCTCTCATTCTCTTCCAGCCGCAGTAGTACAAAGTGTAGTTGATGCTCATTCCCGACTACGAAGGATGCAACGAACAACAGGGCAATCGATTCCACAAACCGGCTCTAATTGGGTTATTGAATTGGAAACAATCCTCTCATCGACCCCTGTGAGAAGCGGCGGTGGTAATTCATACAGCAGAGTCCGCCTATCTACTCCAGAGGACGCATTAGGGTGTAATGCAGATTTGATAATCCTAGCAAATATTTCCAGTTCTTCCTGGGATTTACGAGTTCAGAAGGTGCCATTGCTGGGGGAAGAGGAGCGACATAGGCTAGGAATTCTTAGACCAGATACCCCAATTCGTCAAGCCCGCCATCATTTCTATCATTTACTAGGTGCAGCAAATTCAGAGATTGTAGTATTAGATCCGAGTCAGGATAAATCCACTCCTGTTGCCGCTCCAATTCGTGAATGGATTGGTGACCACAGTCCTGAATCAACATCCATTAATCTAGATGAATCCCCGATTAGAGAAAACGACTCGAGTAATCAAAGATGGCAAGATGGGAACTCATTGCGCAATATGCAGGCACCGTCTAGATTGGCTCTCAACCCTTCAGCGGTTTCAATACCTCTCGACGTAGAAATTCAGCAGGATAGACAGCGTCGAATGCAAAGGGGTGTAGATGAGGAAGGATATCTACCTGTTATGGGTACTCCACATATTTGGGATGTGAAGGATAGTCAATTGATTATCAGGCCTCCAAGAAGCAAGGTCAGTCCGAGAATGGCCTCACGCTGGCCGGTAGTCGGGGGCCCTAAAATGGCATCAATCGACCCGCGCCCGCTCACCCCTGAAGAAACCGGGTCTTTCCCATTTGATTCTCGACATGGGCACGTTGAAGGCGCCGGACAAATAGTTCCAATCTGGTCAGCAAGTCGCCTGAAATATTGGCTATCTTGTCCCAGAAAAGGTTGGCTAACCCGTGGATTGTATGCTAAAGAAGAGGAGCGCCAAAGAGAAGACCTTGACGCTAGAGTACAAGGAAATTTGCTCCACAAAGTACACCATCAATTGATTGAACAAATCTTAGGAGTTGAGGAGAATAGAGAACGAACTCTTGAAGAAATAGAGAATAGCAACTTACCCTTGAATATTGCAAATGCAAATCTAAATGATACTGAATTACAATCTATAGCCCTGGGAATTCTCGCCGATTTAGCCCCGTGGCTAGAGAGGACTGATGCAGTCTCCAATACTCGCTTACGTATGCTAACCGGTTTCACAAGGAATGAGTGGTTTGAATGGCTTAGCGAAGAAGGCTCAACCCCCTTAGCCGGTCGCATTGGTAGAATGATAACCGCCGAACGAACATTATCGGGGGCAATACCAATTGCTATCGAGTGGGAGGCGCTTTCTTTCGATGAGAATGGAATTGAAATCTCTCTTCCA
>DAMG01000012.1 GCA_002497025.1 Euryarchaeota archaeon UBA126 | reverse complement strand
CCAACTAATTCTTCAGCCATAGAAAGAGGAAGTTCGATTCTTTCATTCTCGGAATCATACAACATGAACCTCCTTGGTAGGCCTGTTTCTGTATGGATTTCCTCTATCCACCCCTCTGAGTCTTCCCGACTACAATCAACAGCTCCGAAGAGAAGTGTGCCATCTTCGGTTAGAATTTCATGTGGAGAAATAGTATGTTCACCTCGACGGATGAAGCGACGACGTAACTGACCACTGTCTTTGTATGTGGCAGTACAGAACTTCAGGTGGTATGGATAGGGCTCACGAACTGTACCATCTTCAGGGTCGGCAGCTCCAATTGATGCTGCCATTACTCGGTCTTTCATCCGTGTAGCTAATTCCCCAGAACCTGCTGCCCCAGCAGTAATCTCTTCAGATAAATTGAATCCTCGAATTTCCATATTGTCGTGATTGCCTACAGTAATCTCTAATTCGTTAAGGTTGAGAAATTGCACAGGCATATCTCGCATGGTTTCGAGTAATTCCATCAATTCATTCTCCTTATCTGGCTCACAAGGAATTTCCACTCCTGTTAACATTCCAGATTCGACACACGCAGCCATAGTTTCGGTATATTTTTCGGATTCCATATCTAGAAAATGAAAGCGAATTTCGTCCAAACCGGCTTCGGCGAAATCTTTCGCCCATTCAGCCTTGAATGGGATACTGGTATACATGTGTAAATGGAAATCATTACCGAATTCATTTTTGAGAATTTTACACGCTTCCAAAACTCTGTCTTTTGCCATAACTGGATCTCCTCCAGTAATTCCGGCTCCAGTAGCATTCATCGCTCGAGCTTCTTCGATTACCGCTTGCCAATCCCCAATATCCACTCTACGTTCATTTGCGAACATCCAATCTATTTCGCGCCGATTCTCTGAAAGTGGACAATAATCACACATCCAATGGCAATGACCTGTAATGAACAAAACTAGCTTAGAGCCCATTTGACATTGGATACAGCCTTCTGTATCATCAGCGATTGCCGCTTCAGGAAGATCAGGTACATTCGGAAGGCGGACTGAAAATGTCATGCTGCCACCTCTTTAGCGATCTGCAAAAGCCATTCATGGAAAGCTGAATCTTGGGATAATTCAGGATGGAAAGTCAACGCTAATCTATTTCCCTGTCTTACTCCAACAACTTCGTTTTCAAGAGTTACTACCGCTTCTGCTGACTCTCCAACCTTGGTAAATCTAGGAGCGCGGATGAAGACTCCTAGGAACTGCCGATTCAACAGTGTCGAATCTAAGGCACTTTGGAATGAATCCACTTGGCGACCGTAGGCATTACGATCAATCTCAGCGGTGACCAAAGGTTCCCCGCCGTCTTGAGGGTCACATAGTAGAATTGCTCCAGCGCAGGTGCCTAGAACTGGTCTTTTACTGTCTTCACGAATCCAATCAAACAATGCAGGTAAAAGTTCGGATGCAGAATCGTTACCAGTTAGCCGCATGGTCGTTGATTCACCTCCTGGAAAAACAAGTGCATGGGGTTGAGCATTCTCAAGATCTGTCGCCTTGCGTAATTCGTGTATATCGATTTCAATTCCGGCTTCATTAGCCGCTGCATGTAGTGCCGCAATGTGGACATGGCGAGCGCCCTGAAGCATGACCAAGCCTACGCGAAGCACAAACCTTCGGCTCAAGCATATGGCTTCAATCCAACCCCTTGAGCGCAGAAGTGCTGAAAGACCCCAATGCACGCCCGTAGGGCGTGGGAGAATCGCGCATCCACAACTTCGGCGCTGGTCCAGCAGTGCTTCCATTATCGGTAGTAGAGGAGGTTCAGGCGGCTCTACCAAATCTTCACAACAGTGGTTTTGGGCTATGTGAAATAAGTCACCGAAGCTCGACTTTCCAAGCAGTTGTAGATAGTGCAATGGATCGAATTCGCAGAGTATTATCTGTCCCCGAGGATTACACGATTCTATTCTTACAGGGAGGAGCGTCTCTTCAATTCTACATGACCGCCTTAAATATCCTAAAACCGGGAGAGAAAGCGGATTTTATCGAAACTGGAATTTGGTCGAAAAAGGCGATTGCAGAAGCAAATAGAGTTGGTCAAGCAACCAATATTTGGAGTGATTCAGAAAACGGCTTTCGTTCCGTTCCAACCGATAATGAATACACTGTTTCCGAGGACTCAATCTATCTTCATTACACCTCAAATAACACTCTAATGGGCACTCAGCACCAAAACTTACCCGACTCAGGAGGGAAACCAATCGTGGTAGATGCTTCCTCGGATATTACAGGAGTTCCAATTGATGTGTCCGCTCATGACGTGATCTATGCAGGAGCGCAGAAGAACCTCGGTCCCTCGGGAGTTACTCTGGTAATTCTATCTCCTTGGGCCTTGCAAAGAGCACAGGAAAATTCCGATGCTGGAATACTTCCAACAATGTTAGATTATACAATTCATACTTCCAAAGGCTCACTATTCAATACTCCTAACACCTTTGGAATATTTGTTCTCGATTGTGTTTTCAAATGGCTTGAAGAGAATGGAGGATTAGCAGGTTCAATTGAAAGAAATAGAGCCAAGTCATCTCTTCTATACGAAGAGTTGGATAATTCCGAAATGTGGATTCCGCACGCAGAAAAATCTTCTAGGTCGGTCATGAATGTGACTTGGAGATGCGCTAACGAAAACTTAGAGAATGTATTCCTAGAGGAAGCAGAAGCCGCCGGATTAGGTGGTCTGAAGGGACACAGATCGGTAGGAGGAATCCGAGCTAGCCTCTACAATGGCTGCCCAATAGAGTCGGTAGAGGCATTAGTCGAGTTTATGCACGGATTCAGAGAGCGACATTCCTGAGGAATATACTTGGATGCTCAAGCGGTTATCGAAAGCCTCGATTATACCTTGTTGAATCACGAAGCTACTGAGGAAGAATTAGAGGGATTTGTGGCGCGCGCAAATTCCTCAGAAGTTGGAGCAGTATGTGTTTTTTCGGAACATGCAGAATTCGTCAAAGAACGATTGAATCCAAGCATCAAATTGGCGGTGGTAGCCGCGGGGTTCCCAATAGGTAGTTCTGATATCAATGAAATTAGTCATGCAATATCTAGTGCAGTAGAAGCTGGAGTCGATGAGATTGACGTCGTACTTGAACCAAGAAAAGAAGAAAATTTCCCAAATGAAATCGAACTTGAGTTGCTCAAGGAAATGAGAAGCGCAGCAGGAGAATGCATGCTCAAGGTAATTCTTGAAACTCCACTATTACAGGAACGAGAAATGCGAGCAGTTGCTAGAATGGCTCTTGCAGCAGGGGTGGATTTCATCAAAACCTGCACCGGTAAACGTGGAGGCTGCAGTGATGATGCAGCGGCAATTTTCGCTTACGAAGTGATGCGACATGAGCGAGCCTTTGGAGAAAGGCTAGGGGTGAAGCTCTCCGGAGGGATTGGAAACATGGATGATGTGAATAGGCTAACTAGTATTGTCAATCAACAAGACCCGAGCATAATCAAAGATGGATCTAGAAGATTCAGAATAGGTGCATCCTCACTTTTGGATTCAATTGAAGGAAAATCCTAGACACGGCGAAATCAAAAGTAAAATGGCCGTGTGAAGATCATGCAAGCCGGTTTGGACTTCGGTGTTCTGAAGGAATCAGACACCTGGAAGGCCTTTGGAATTGGCGTGGTTTTATTCTGCATTATCGGATTCGCGTCCCTCTCATTGTTTGGATTAACTTCCTCCATTTACGGTACCTCTGATGAGATTACGGAAGTCCCTGATTGGGCCGCCCCATCTATGAACAGAGAAGGGATAGACGACCTCTACACCGCTGAGGATGGAACAATCCAATTGAGTAGCCTGCGCGGTCATGTGGTAATCCTAGATTTCATGGCAATAGATTGTGCCAATTGCCACTATGTTCAGGAACATATCGATGACAATCTTGCAGAATGGGAAGGTCTTGATGGAGAATACCCTGTAATTGCAGTATCGGTTGCAACTTGGTATCAGTATGAGTCTTTTGAACAAATTAACGCGACATTTGGTGACCCCGAATCCAACCGGCACATGCCATGGCCAATCGTAAATGGAGGCGATGATGTTGTACTTCTGGAGGATGGAGAAAGAGGAGATATTACCGAATATTATTCTGCCCAATCTATTCCTCTTGCTTTGGTTATCGATCACGAAGGGTTTGTTGTCGCAAAAGAAAACACAGGGACTCCACTCGATGGCTGGAAGAGTTTTGACAGTGCTATAGAGGCAGCCAATCTTGGAGAGGCTGAGGACCTCCGAATTGGAATAAAGAAAGCAGACAGATCTGTTTCAGGAGTTTTCATTATCGGATTATTCCTCGGTATTTTGGTCTACTTCTCGCCTTGTGCTTTCCCTGTCTTGCCTTCATTCATCACATATTATCTCAGTCTAGGTATGAGAGAGGATGAATTACGGCAGGAAGGAAAATTGACTGGAAGGATGCCAAATTCGTTTGAAGTCGGTGGATATGCAGCCTTAGGTCAGCTGACCTTCTTCACAATTGTTGGAATAATCATCTTTGGACTAAGTGAGGCTATCCCCCTCTCTGGAATTTTACATCAGGTGGCAATTGCAATAGCGTGGTTACTTCTAATTCTTGGAGGACTGATGTTGTTAGGTTGGACCAGTCATTTATTGGCTGGAGTTCAGCGGATTTTGGATAAATACCAAACAAGGGAAACTGATGAAATTTTCACTCCTCGAAGAAATATGTACCTTTGGGGAATTGGTTATTCGGCCGCATCAGTCGATTGTACTGCTGCGGCTGTATTCCCATTTGTAGCATGGTTAACCGTAGTAGGAGAAGGGGCATTCATCGCAGGACTTGGGGGGTTAATTCTCTCTGTTACAATGCTAATGGTAATGGTGACGGGGCTAGTTGGTATGGGTAGACAAGCCATGATTGGCTTCCTTAGAAAGTCCACAGGTATAGTCAAAGCTACAGGAGCATGGATGATGATGTTTGCTGGTATTGGATTGTTGGTTTATCTTACCCAACCAGAATTAGTAGCTAACTTGCTATAATACTCATTGTCGCTGAATTGAATCATATGCAATCATGTTGAGAAGTATTTCGCCGAAGTCCCTAGAATAAGCACAAATCCTGCGGATTGATTCTGAAATTCGATCTTCGAATAGAAGTCGAGAAGCTTGTCTTCGACCAGACCAGAGCCTCTCTTCATGTTCAGTTAGAGCAATTTGGGCCGCCTTCAGTGATTCTCTAGCATCTTCTATTTGATAGGAGTCATGGACTCTCAAGTTAATCATCAGAGACTTCAGTGCCTCCATACATACAGGAAGTAATGAAAGTGGATATTCGTCTTGTTTCAAGCGAGGCCGTGGTGCGGTCTCCAAAGTCAAACGAGCCATTTCATGGGCGTGATCCATCATCCTCTCCAATGATCTTGCCAGATTAGCGTGTTCGACACCTTCCTTCCTACTCAGACCAAGTGACCTAGCCACATGTTGTGAGTCCAACATCGAACCAACTTGTCTCTCAATTAGGTAATGTAGACCATCAGCCTCTCTCTCACGCTCTTCAAAATCACTAATCAAATCATCATCTGAACCAATTAACACTTCATATATGTCACGAATCATTGAGGAAAATAACAGGTACATGCGGTTCAAACTCGCATGTAATGGCAACTCTCCTGCATTCAGCAGACTGATTAGATGCACATTACTATCCGTTTCTTGACCTATTTCAAAACCCCTAGTGGAGCGTAAGAATCTGCGTATATCATTTCGAGAATTCCTTGTTAGTGGGCTTTCGCTTTGAACTGATATTTCCTGAACACCAGATAAGTAAGCGCCCATTAGATGATCGTAAAGTGCCGCTATTGGAATTTGATCTAGATTTAACTTGACAACTGTCTTGAGATCCTCAATAACGTCTAGGGGTGTGAGAGAAAGTTCACCTGTTGGTCGCCAATCAACACGGATTCCATCTCTAGCATTTAGGTTGTTAGACAAAATCCAAGGTTTTGGCAAACTCATAGTGTAAGTTGACCCACCTGTAAGTTGTAATTTACGGACGTCTTGCTCACCAGGCCCAATAGGCATAAATTTGGCAATCTAATTATTACTATATAGATTACGTAACTTCTCTATCAAGTACCCTTAGTCGTGCGGGTCGAGTCAATGGAACCGATAATGTGGCTCG
>DAMG01000101.1 GCA_002497025.1 Euryarchaeota archaeon UBA126 | reverse complement strand
GCTTTTTCTCCAGGGATAATACACAAATCTTCTGTGTTGATACATCCTGATTCGCGGATTCCACGATCTACAACTCTACCTAATTCGATAGATTCAGCACTAGGAGGTCCAGCTTCCCAATTGCGACCTGCAACTGGCCTTACTTCTGCACTGCACATCAAACCACCTTCGTTTGGGCGATCTGGATAAGGAGTCATAATTTGGAACTTAACTCCTGCTAAAACGATAGTATCTCCCATCCTAACTCTAGCGGACCCTTCTGCTCGGGGTAAGCAATTGATTTCAAGCTCCACATCGCGACCTTCGAATCGATCTCGGCCGTCATGCCTCTTATCTTCGGCAGCTAATTCTGCTAGGTGAGCACGTAACAAACTAGGGACTAATGGTATACTCATCACTCACCACCCCCTTTTAGGGCACGAACCATCTCTTCGTGAATCACTTTAGCGGCTTCCATGTTGTAATCCCAAGCCTCTTGGAATTGATCAGGAGATAAGTCTCCATCCATCTGAAGAAATACTAACTCACCTGTATTGGGTAGAATGCCCATGGGAAGATCGGCTTCCCCGTAGTTATCTTCTTCCTTATTTAAGTCACAGACTACGATGTCGTGAACCTTACCACTCGCAACCGAGACTACCATGTCTGTCATAGGAATACCAGCATGAGCCAAGGCGACGGAGGCAGCTGTAATTCCAGCACACCTTGTACCTGCTTCAGCGCAAATAATTTCGATCTCAACACGTATCTTACTTCTAGGATATAACTCAGTCAAAACTACACTTTCAAGTGCCTCAGCGGTAACTTTGGAAATTTCTCTACTACGGCGGTTGAACCCTGGCCGAATCCTATCGGTTGTTGAGAAGGGTGCCATATTGTATCTAACGTCCAATACAGCCCTATCTTGCCTCTGAATCTTCCTTGGATGTGCTTCCATAGGGCCATAAACAGCTGCGATGCAGTCATTTAGACCCCAGCGAATTCTAGCAGAGCCGTCAGCAACCGGGACTACCCCTGTTTCTATAGAAACTGGCCTTACCTCATCCTTGGTTCTACCATCAAGACGAATCCCGTTTTCATCGATACATTGTACATCTCCATAGCCTCCCATCAGACTTCACCTCCAAATTCTTCTATCTTTGCTTCGGTTAACAAAGCATTGAGTCTATCTCTTGCATTGATGATACCATCTAAATCACCATCCAACCAAACACGACCATTGTCTCCGGCTACGACTCTACATTCTGTCTCCTCCTTGAGTTGGCGGAGGTTATTACCACCTCTACCAATCAGTCGTCCAAGTAAGTGTGGGTCGATTTCCTCGACCGTACCTGCACGGATTGCCCGCAGACCCATTCCTTTCATCGTAACTACACTCGAATGATTTTCTTCTACCTCTTGTACTCGACACAGAATTGCATCACCTATATCGAGAACCTTTCTGATTCCACCAAATTCGGCCTTAGATGGACCAAGGCTCATTGGTAAAATGGCATTGAATGGCGCACCGATGTCGACGAACCAGATATTGCTAGTACATCCCTCAATATAGCCAATCACTAGATCGCTAGGCCGCGGTACATACGAAGTACGGCGCGGCTCTATCGAGACTGTTCCGCCTCGATTGTTCATTCTTCCTTGCTTCAATGCACGTAGCCGGCCGTTAATGGCAAGAACACCATGTCCGGCTTCGTACTCCCCAGAATCGCCTAGGTCGTCCCCAGGAGCGACAAGCAGGGGTGCTTGTCGGGATCTGCGCGGTCCGCCCGCGCCGTTGTCTCCACTCATGTTATCGAGCCGCGCGACCGACCCACCCTTCATAACCGTATATGCTCACACCTACGGTGTGTAGATTGATGTTCTCAATCTAATTCTTTTACATCTAAACCCGAACTGCGTTTTGAGACACGACTAATTAGGTCAGATTTCATACCACCGGGACATTCCACTACACATGCCCAAGAACCATCAGAGAGCCATTCTTCTCGCTGAACCGAATCTCTCAGCAGCTGATGGACTCCTCCGTAGTCTTTTCCTTGAATTCTAAACGCTAGTCTGACGGTGATGAATTGTAGTGGGATTAGAGCACGTATTGCTTCTACTGCATCCTGTACTTGACGCTCAACTGAAAGGAAAGGATCTACACTAAATCTAGCCTCTGCTAATGCATTCTCAATTCTAGTGGGAGGATGCGGTCCACGTGTTTTGGGGTCCGTCGCGGTAGTAGCAATAGCATTGATTATCTGTTTGCGTTTCTCCTCTACCATTTGCTTTCTTTGAGTAGTAGTAAGTTGTATGCTTCCTTCCTTGAGTATTTTTTCTACACAAATATGCAAGTCTGTGCTACCAAAGATATTCTCCAAAGCATCAGATGTTGGTCTATCTCCAGCCTTCACATCCGACCAGATTGAATCAGTAGCCAACATATCCTCCATTTCGACAGAATTCTGGTCTTCCTTCCACTGAGAGACAAGTTCGGGGTCGACTAAAATTTCGTACCTACTTCCACCTTTTTCGAGACGCGCGATGACTGCGTCATCTAGACTTACCATGATTAGCGAGCCTCGCCTAGGCCCTTAGAGCAATCGGGTTGTATTTCCAATCAACTTAATTTACCAAGATGTGTTAATGTGTCCTCTTTACTCATCTTTTTGTAACCATTTCCATCTACTACGGCAATCTCAACTGCGTCGTGATTCAAATCTTCATCAATCGACTCCCGAAGTGCCTCTAGCCCCATCTTAATAGCGGCATTTTGAGTCATATTTTCCTTCCAATTTGATTCGAAATGGTCGATTACCGTGGATCTTCCACGGCCAATTGCACCAGCATGATAAGATTGGTACGCACCTGAAGGGTCTGTCTCAAACAGGTGCACACCATCGGCATCTACTCCTGCGATTAATAGGGCGGTTCCAAAAGGCCTTGCTCCACCGTATTGTGTGAAAGATTGCATATAATCACACATTTTCTTGACCAATGTTGTAACCGGGATTGCATCTCCATAAGTCATCCTATTGACTTGACATTGCACACGAGCCCTATCGACTAATTGTCGAGCATCTGCGACTAGCCCTGACGTGGTGAATCCAACGTGGTCGTCGATTTGATACATCTTTTCAATAGAATCAATGATTACAAGTTTACTAGATATTCGCTTGTCTACAATTAATACTACTCCATCTCGGAACTTTAGACCTACAGTTGTTGTCCCTCTTTTGACGGATTCACGAGCGTACTCCACTTGATACAATCGTCCATCTGGTGAGAAGGTAGATACTCCGTGGTCATATCCTCGTCCGCTCGGCTGCATAACTATCGTGTTCATTCCCAAGCCGGCCTCTTATCAACCTTGACCGGAACGTTGTCTCATGATTGCTGAAAATCGTATAGCGAAGAATGACCATTTCTGTGAAGAATGAATAGTGTAATTGATGGATGAAAGCGTTATCGGCAGAACATGCGAGTAGCGGTTCTGTCATCAGGGGGAAAAGATTCGACCTATGCTTGCTGGTGGGCAATTATGCAGGGATGGAAGGTTGAAGCGATGATTACAGTCCATGTAACGAGTGATGACTCCATGATGTTCCAATTACCAAATACACCCCTTGCCGGCCTCCAAGCCTATTCTATCGGAGTGCCTTGGTTACCAATATTGTCTAAGGGGAATGAGGAGGAAGAAATCGAAGATCTTGAAAATGGTATCCGTGGAGAAAGTGATGTTAGATTAGCATTTGAAAGAGTGAAAAATGATACAGAATCTATCGATTTTCCTGATGAGTTAATCCTCAAGACCAATGATCTAGAAATTGATGCGTTAGTGGTTGGTGCACTACGTTCAGACTATCAAAAAACGCGCATAGAACGTATGTGTGAACGATTGAATCTAATTTCATACTGCCCTCTTTGGCACCATATACCTGAGAACCATATGGAATCACTTGTCGAACATGGCTTCGATGTTCGTATTGTTTCAGTATCTACAGATGGCCTAGGAGAACAATGGCTAGGTGTCAAAATCGACAAGAAAACACTAGATTCACTTTCTATAATTTCATCCCAATTTCGATTCAATTTGGATGGCGAGGGTGGTGAGTTTGAGACAATAGTTGTTGACGCACCACATATGAAGCAACGAATCGAGGTCTTGGGTCGCCCTGAGTGGAAAGGGAATCGAGGAATTTGGGTTATAGATTCAGCAAAATTATCTTGAATGATGGATTAAATGATGAATTACTACATCCGCTAGCCTCAAGGGGGGTAGTCAAGTCGCCGCTATACGGGGAATACCTTGTCCGTCTCACCACTGGATTACCGATATGGGCGACCCGAGGCCAAGGAAATCTGGTCTAGGGAAGGCCGACACAGTAGACAATTAGATGTTGAAAGAGCCCTTGTGTGGGCACACTGCCAACTCGGCCGAGTATCTGCTGAACATTACGACATGATTGCAGATATTTCCGATCCTGGTATAGTCACTGCCGATAGAGTGGATGAAATTGAAGCAGAAACTAGGCACGATATCATGGCCCTAACAAAGGCTATGGCAGAAAAGGCAGGAGAAGCGGCTTGGTGCATTCATTTGGGAGCTACTAGTAATGATATTGTTGATTCCGCGGTCGCTCTACAAATTCGTGACTCAATCAGATTACAGCGACAGAGTTTGATGACACTGTTAACCACCCTATGCGATTTAGCAGAAAGAGAAAGAGACACTGTAATGCTTGGTAGAACTCATGGGCAAGCAGCTGTGCCAATTACATTCGGGCTTAAAATAGCAGTTTTTGTCGATGAATTTCGAAGGCATCTGATAAGATTAGATGAATTGGAATCCAGGGCCATTACAGGAAAATTCCTTGGAGCAGTTGGAACAGGAGCAGCACAAGGTAAGAATGCAAAGGAATTACAGCAACTAATTCTTGAACATCTTGGATTAACAGTCCCTGTAGCAACAACCCAAGTTGTTGGAAGAGATCGCTACATTGAGTGGGTTGGTTGGATGGCAAATGTCGCAGCATCGGTAGAAAAGCTACTCCAGGAAGTAAGGAATCTACAACGATCTGAAATAGCCGAAGTAGGTGAATGGTTCGACGTGGAAAAGCAGGTAGGTTCTTCCACAATGGCACACAAAAGGAACCCCATTACAGCCGAGAATGCCTCGGGATTAGCTCGTATCGTTCGTTCTATGATTATCCCCTCGTATGAGAATGCTTTATTGTGGCACGAGAGAGATTTAGCTAATTCTTCAAGTGAGCGTTTTACTCTGTCGCACGCAATGATACTGTTAGACGATATTTTAGCCAAATCAGACAAAGTGATGGGGAAATGCGTAGTTGACGTAGAAAGAATGTTGGCAAATATAGAATCTCAGAATGGATTAGTTATGGCTGAGAAAATTATGCTAGCATTAGTAGACGAAGGAATCCATAGAGATCAAGCACATGAAATTCTACGAGCCGCCTCAATGGTAGCTGTCGCAGAAAATCGTCACCTTAGGGAGATTTGCGGAGAAGACGATGCCGTGACTAACGCATTTTCCCCTGAAGAATTAGACGAACTATTCGACCCCTCGAGCCACCTTGGAGTAAGTGGCGAGATTGTAGATGAGGCAATCAAGTTAGCAAGGGCAATGGTTAACCAATAGTAATGCTCATCCACCCTGAGTTTTGCAATTACCAATAATGCTCGACCTCGAATCAGGACCAGTTCATATTTCTGTTGAAGAAGGAATTGGTGGGACTAGCCTATGCTTAAGTCTCGCCGCCAAGGTTTTACAATCCAATTCAAGAGTAGTCTGGTTAGGACGCACCCCTCTCAACTCTGAAAGAACTAAAGCGATATTGGCAGAACTGAATGAAAATCAATTAGAGAGATTATTTATTGTAGAATTTGGAGAAAATTTGCTTGCTCGGACCACTGCTTTGAAACCCCTAATTAATAGATTAACTGATGCGGACTTGATAGTAATAGATGATTGGTGCCCGTCTTCTGGTCGGGCACCAGCAAACGATTTACAAGCGGTTAGAAGTATAATTTCTTCAGCCGGAAATACGAGACTGATCATTACATCTAAGGCGTATGAATCACCATCAGGAGACGGCGAAAAATGGAAGAGTAGGGGGTCTCAGTTATCCGGTGTTAGACAAGTTTGGTTATTGAGACAAGAAGGATTTAGGAATCATCGCAGAATAATTGATGGCGAGATTCAAACCAGATTATTGTTGGAAGAATCTGGTTTCATTCCTGATTAAATCATTCATCGGAATCAAACTCTTTTGAAAGTAAACGATCTAATTCATCAAGTGCTTCGTCGTCGGGATTCATTAGATTCTCAGGATTTTTAGCCATACCAGAATATTCTTCTAAATCTTCTAAATTATTCATTCTACGGTTTTGACGAAAACGCAAGATGTACCAAATCATCAATCCAGCAGTGATGGATAATACCATTGCTAGAATATTTTGGGTATCGGCCACATATTTCGGAAGTAACCCTCAGGTTTGATTGTTCTCTGTTGGTAAACCTCTTTGCAAGGGTTTAGCCAAATGCCTTCTATTAGCGGGATTAGGTTCCACCCAACCCTGGTGCTGTGAATTAAACGACTCTAATTTTGTTTGCCACGCCTTTTCAATAGAATGACCACACGTTTTACACCGTAGACCTTGCCCTACACCAGCGCTTCTCATTGTCTTGTTACAACACTCGGGTCTCTTACCTAATCTAGGCGAGGAAGTGTTTACTCTGAGCCTCTCTAAATGCACTTCAGAAGAGGGAGAGGACAAACCCATCCATTCAACCTCATCTCCTGGTTTTAATCGACGTAATAACGCATTAACCTCTCCACTTTCGGCAAAAGCAACAAGTGTGATTGAGGAAGAACCTGTCCAGACACTAACAGAAGAATGACCACCTTGAACTTCCAGTGGAAAAGAAGAGACAATTCCTATTTCACTACCTAGCAAATGGTCATCTGAAATCTGATTTGTTCTATGAATAGCCCAGGAATAACATTTCTCAACATCTTCTCGAATCTGCAAAAACTCGTGTGCTGATTGTAATTCTTCAAATGACTCCGCTCTAATGCCATATAGCACCGGACAATTAGTTCGAGGCATGATCATCCCCCTTCCTGTAGTCGGATCTCTATTAGCGAAAGTAGTGGGAAAATTCTCCGACATAGACTCAATGGCTTGAGAAGATACTTCTCTTGGCGAGCTGATCTTGTCATCACTTCTCCAAGCGATTAATTCCCAAGTGTTGTGTTCATTTGGATTCCAAGCAATAGCCGAAGAAGCCCCCACTACGCCGTTTGGATTATGTTCAATTGAGTAGATTTTTGTTGAATCTGGAATTTGCTTTTTGCGAACTTTAAGCGACACCTCTCCCCTTACTGCTTCCCAATACCACGATTCTGGATAATCATCTAGAGCTAGCAACAAGCATGGAGATGGTTTTTGACCCGTATGAGGATAAGTTCCTTGTATTTCTTTATTCAAATCATCCATGAACTCTCTGCAGATTGAGTCTACATTATTGAGGTCGGCAATATTGACCAAACAAATTGCTGCCAGAGCAGCATTACCCCTAGTTCTGTTTGGGGCGAATGGCCAAAGTCTCACAAGCCTTCTTTCTTTAGTCTCGAAACTAACAATCGAATCATTCAATCTTGTAAGCAAACGCTGGAAATGTTCGGTAGTGCAAGCACAATCGATATGGTCTGTGTCATCCAATCCAATCCGGATGACCCCTTTAACGTCAGTACCGCTCACGCGGTACCCCCCAGTATCGAATCGACAACCCCTGAGATACCGAGGTTTGGATCACAACGAATCCCTCTGACACCGAAGTTCTCCGCGGCGGCCATATCGACCCCTCTATCACCCACCATGAATGAGGTTGACTCATCCGGCCTTTCCATCCATTCGGTATCAAATAGAAGTTCGATAGAGGTGAAATCAACATTATTTGATGCTGCTTCGATAAGCTGTCTACCCGCCTCAAGCATCCCTGAATTTGGCTTTCTAGCCCATGCATCTTCCCAAGGAGCATATGGTGAAAATAATATCAAATCCAGATGGGCATCAGGGTCTTCAATGAGTAATCTATTCCTTAATTCAGAATGAATATCATCCAGATTATCCGAATTCCAGTGACCTCTGCCAATTGGAGATTGATTCGTCACTACTACGATTCTATATCCTGCTCTTCGCAAATTCCCGATTGCTAGTCCCGCATTAGGTAACAATTCTACTTCTGCTGGAGAGTTAACGTAGTTTTCACTCCCGACATTAATTACTCCATCGCGATCGAGATAAGCTATCTTACCATCCCAGTTTTGACCGCCTGGTAATTCAACTAATTCTAGAGGGTCGGTTAATTCCGCAGACTCGCGGTGTGGGGCTAGCATTGTATCACTGCCTACGATTTGCTTTGGTCGCTTCTTTGACTATGTGATTGATGATTAATTGCATATCCTCAATGCGTTCCATAGAAGTCGACGGTACTACGATTGCTACATCAACCATACCAGCTAGTTCACCACCCGCTCCACCATTGTAATTACCAGTAACTGCAGCCGTTCTACAACCAGCCTTCTTTGCGGCTGTAATTCCATTTAGCACATTAGTGGAATTGCCTGAGCCGGAATATGCGATGACTAGATCACCAGATTTAGCAAAAGTGGATAATTGTCCAGCGAATACATTCGCGTAATCTGTATCATTCGCCCAAGCTGTGAGTGAGGAAATATTGTCTGTGTGAGAGATTGTAGGGATACCTAGTTCCTTAGACCAATCTCCGGCACTGTGCGAAGGAGTTGCGGCACTTCCACCATTACCAATCATGTGGATACTACCGCCTCTTTCAGCAACTGCAGTCAATTCATCCCATAGTGCTTCTATTTGGGGTTTAGAGACCTCAGAGAGTGTTCTTCGCAAATCGCTGAGATAGTCTTCAGCGAATGATTCGAAATCGAAGCCCATGTGTCTCCCTAAGCAAACCGGCGAGGGCATCATATTTACGAGTTAATGGCTGGAGTCGATTCTATGGAGGAGCCCATAGGGGCCGCTTTAGCGGCAATTGCGGAGGCAATAGGGACCTCTGATGAATCACTCAGATTACTCATAGGTATTCTCGGAATGGGTCTTCTGGCTACCTCTTTTACGAAATCTAACGAGGCTTGGACAGGACCAATAGCAGGTTCAGGTTGGGTGTTTCTCGGACTATTCATTTACCTACTATCAGAATATTACGTGAAAATTGGGGACCCTCTGCTTGTCATAATGACCGCAGGCGCTCTTCCAGGGGGTATTTTTCTAGCCTGGCTAGAAATTAGCAGAATTAACCTCCTAAAAGAAGAAACTAGACAATCTCTGATCTGGTTACGTGGTATGGTGGCTTGGTCGATGATTCCCTATCACGTAGTCTACTGCATCCCATACCTCAACATTGCTTTCGTCATGTTAACCGCGCATAGTGCCGAATGGATGTTAGAATTTGTGGGTTTGGGCTCCTATACGATGGGTGAAGTAATGGTAGATTTACACGATGGTGGTGAAATCCCACTGAGTGATTGGGATGGAAGTATGTTGCTCCTCACTCAGCCTTTGGGTGATGGTGGATTCTTTATCCCAATGTACCATTCAACCGGTGAAGAAGTCAATATTGGATTCATCCTAAGTTGCTCAGGTCTGCAATCAATGATTATTTTTGTAGGAGCAATTGTAGCGCTCCAAAACGTATCTTGGAATCGAAGAATTAGGGGATTATTGATTTCGATACCAACAATACACATCCTAAACACTTTCAGAAATGCCGGTATTGTTTGGTTAACCGATAGTTACCGAAATTGGCAGTTCTTAGGCTTAGATATGTTTGATTTCTCGCATAGTTATGCAGCAAAGGCGGCTAGTCTCTTCGCAATGTTCTTACTGGCAATAGCCCTATTCGATTTACTTCCAGAACTTCACCGTAACATAATGCAATTGTTACCTAAAAAATTGAGAGGAGATTCGAGTTCCTCAACGACTCCTGAGTCGTTCGTATAACTTTCCTTTCAACGGCATATCATGTTCCCAAGCAAACTCTTTCATTACTCTCAGTGCTTCCTTTTCTAAATCGGAATCACCCACGAAATCAGTTATCTGAATTACACCAGCTCTCGTATTTGCCTTGAATGCCGCTACAGGTTCTTCTCTATGGAATACAAGATATGCGGAACCATAGCCAAACTTCTCTCTCAATAAACTACCATAGTAGTGAATCAATGGGTCCGAAGGAGGAATCACAAGGTCTCTAGTCTTGGTTAATACATCCGAGTTTTCTAACATATCGTGGCGCCCCCAACAAACATCGTGCATATCATCAACAAGGAAACCTTTGATGAGGGTGTCATCTTCTTCGAATTCACGCATAACATCTGAAATTTCTTCAGCAGAGAAAGGAGAGCCAGCTAACCTCTCCACCTGTTTTAGAGTGAT
>DAMG01000053.1 GCA_002497025.1 Euryarchaeota archaeon UBA126 | reverse complement strand
AAATCAAAGGTGGAATCAACCGCAAGATTTCCCGTAATCCAAATATCGAATTCGCCTTCTGATGAAGATGCGATTTCTGCCATTGTCTTCCAATGTTCGATTAGTAGGGCTTTGGCTTCTGTTCTAGGTTGAGTAATCTGAACTAGGGTCCGAGACCAACGCCCATCCTCACTCACATAGTAGCTAAGATTTGCAGCATCAACTGTCCAAGGATAAGTCACAGATATTGTTGGATTATTCTCTAAAGGGGCAAGGGTAGATTCGATTGCAGAACGTATGGATAAATCATCATAGTCAAGATTACTATTCACGAGAAGAAAGAATGTCTCTGTATTTTCAGCATCTAAATCCCCAAAAGAATCGCCCATAATCCGAAACGCTTCGGTGGATTCGAGTTCTCCCTCTCCAAATGATTCTGCCCAGTCCGGGGTCAAGATGATGCCTAATGATCCCAACAATAGACATAGAGTGAGGCCAAGTGTGAGGACTGTTTTAGAATAGTCATGAGCAATAATTCCCAATTTGTACAGAGGTCTCTCTTCGAAAATTGATGGGTCGGAGGTGCTCTCCATGTTCTTGGGCGGTCATGATGGTTATTTCAAGACATGCTGAATATCACAATTGGTAAGTTATGTCAAGATGTTTCATCATCATTTACTTGAGGAACAATAAGAGCTGGAGTATTAGTTCGATCAATTATTGGAATTTCAAGCATTGAGGATGAAGGTAAAACATGAATTTGACAAGAGGGACCACAAGCAGGAGCGAGGTAGTCCTCGCCTTGTTCAGACAAGATGAATCGAAGTCCGTGCCCAGCTGGTAAAATGGCGTCAATGGCTTGGAATTCCATCATCATTGTCACAGTTTGTCCAGGGAATACTGTTTGAGGATCTGAGCCGCCTGCGTGATAGCGAATATCCATTGTTGCATGCCCTAAACGGAGGCCTGTCTCAAGATCTTGCATTTCAATGAAAATCTGGCCTCCATCGAATGTAGGAACTGCCAGGAGATGGAAACTAACAAGGCCAGAGATGTGAAGATTTGAATTACTCAAAGATGGGCAGTCAACTGTGACAACTTGTCCACCCCCTACCACTGGCGCACCTCCACCTGCAAAAACGCCGTCATAGCTGCATTCAGATAGTGACATCGAATTGCGTTCAGCATCTTGAGGAGGCCAACTCTCTTCAATACGCCATTGCCCATCATTTCGCTGAATCTGTGCGTTTAGGTCGGGTTTGGGTCCACGTTCCATTAGATAGTACTCAAACCATTCAAACAGATCTTGCCCCCAATCCCAGCGAGTCATGTTATCGAAAGCTTCGCCACCATATCCCGAATCAATGTCATCGTGCTTTTGCCATTGATCGGGATAATCGTGCCCCCATTGACCAAGTATGCCGCGGACTTCGAACCCTGCATCCACGTAATCTTGATACCAATTAGTTCCAGGTGGGCCACCAAATACTTGGTGTGGATCTACGTTCCAATCTTGCATCCCTTGAACCCAATACACACTACCATTCCAATTTTGGAAGGCTTTGTCGATATGGCTCCTTTCATCGTAATAATTCTCCATGTATGGGTCCATTTCACCACCAATGTATGTCACAGGCCCTGCAAAAAGGCCTTCCGCAATATCTGGACAAACATTGTCAAGATCGTCCTCATTGTAATCAACAGTGCTTGAGAAATAATTCATGTGCATGACTTGAGATCGAGCTTCCGCACTCCCATTCTTGTAGAGTAATGGGTGCAATGCAGTGGTACCTGAAATCGGAACGATGGTCTTCAGATATTCACTACCCATTGCGGCAGCCTCCCATTGTGTTGCTCCCTCGTAGGACTTGCCATAGAGTCCGACATTGCCATTACTCCATTCCTGTGTACCTAGCCATTCCACAGCAGCATGAATCCCAAGGCCTTCTCCTGCCCCTCGGTAATCAAAACAGCCACTACTTTCCTCAGTCCCAAATACTGCAACTTGTGCAAATGCATAACCATGAGGTACAAAATTCTCGAAAATGAATTCCCCGCGTCCTGCACCAATCACATTTGTGGGCGTTGATTCAGACCCCTGGGGACCATAGGAGAAGTAAGGGGATATGACGGCGATTACGGGTACTTTGTCACCTATCTCTGTGTTATTCGGCAACCAATAGGAAAGGTGGACTTCTGCAGAACTAGGGCCCGTTTCCCAAACAGATGAAGTATCAACTGGGATGAGGGTTTCTTGGACGTCGAGAGCCACATAAGGTCCCGGTTCCAAAACCAGGCTGTATGTTCCTGTAGTATTCCACTCAAGTGTATGACGATCCCAAATCGATGGATAGAAGTCCGGCGACTCTTGTGAGGGGAGTTCTTCTGAGCCCAAGCAGCCAGAAAAAGCCGCGAGAATGAAGAGGAGGGACATACCTTGGGCTGTCCACTTCATGTTGCTCGCACCCACCAACTTGAGATAAACGCTGAGATGATTGGCGTTACATACTCATAGGGATTGAATAGACTCGGCCAGCCTGCTCTCAATGATGCATGTCCTCCAGTTCGCATCATGGTACCCTCAAAATGAGGTTGATGTTTCGGGTTCCTTCTTCCAGGAATTCGCAAAAAATCTCCTAGATTTGGGATTAAAGATTGGAGTGTTACATGCGAAGTTCGTTGATGGGGTATTCAATCGAAATGGGGGGCGTTCTGAATCAGCCGTCTTCACAAATGAAGATGGATTGATTGTTGGACGCTCTACCACCCGAATTCGCATCCCCGGGCCTGCTCGACGAATTGCTGCCCTGGAACGGCGTGATGTTCGACTTCGTCTGCAAGCAGGTAGGATCCTCTATGATGAGTATGTGGCTGAGCATGGCATTCCTGATATTATTCATGCGCAAGCGTGTTTCTGGGGAGGTGTAATTGCTTCAAAGATTGCAAATGAAGAAGGTGTTCCTCTAGTAGTCAGTGCACATTCTTCCGTCTTCGGACGTGGTCTTGTGGGGCGCAGAGAATGGGGATTGGCTTCTAGTGTATGGAAAGGGTCAGAACAAAATATCTCAGTCAGTCGAACTAATGCAAAAATAATCTGTGATATGTTCAATTTACCAGAAAATGCGTTTCAGATTGTTCCTAACGGGATAGATTCTGGTCAATTCACAGTCACACCCACTCCATCTGGCCCATACAAGTGGATTTGTATTGGGAATTTGGTGGAAAATAAGCGAGTTGATCTATTGATTGATGCGATGAAGAAAATGCCTTCAGAACACAATCTTGTCATTATCGGCGATGGTCCGATGAGAGCTAAACTTACTCAACAAGCAACGGAATTAGGAGATAGAGTGGAATTTCTTGGAACTGTGGAAAGGGGGCGGGTTTCCCAACTACTCTCACAATGCCATGCACTCGTTCATCCAAGTGAATTCGAAACTTTTGGAGTTGTTCTCGTAGAAGCAATGATGTGTGGTCGGCCTGTTGTTGCTATGCGCTGTGGGGGCCCGGAGGAAATCATAGGACCAGATAGGGGGCTTCTTGTTGAAAATGGAAATCTTGGAGGGTTGATTGATGCGATGTTGATTACTTCTGAAAGAGGATGGAGTGCACAGACAATTGCAAATCAAGCCCGAGATTTGTTTGACCAGAGGGTAGTGTGTGAACGATTCCAGAAAATTTACTCAGATGTCATAACTAGATATGATAGAAGGAACGGTTGATACATACTACACCCTAACTCACACATAAGACGCATGGTGTATGGAGGCGGCCGTCGTGGATTTTGTATACCGTGGAAGGAATTTTACATTGGTCGGAGCGTCAGAGCGGGACCATATTGTATCAGTAATACGGAATACTGAGGCCTTCTACGAACTTGATCTATTGGAATACATGCAATGGGCGATTGCAAAACGTGAAGGGAAGAGGCGTGCGGGACTTGTTCTGGATGTTGGAGCAAACATCGGCAATCATGCAGTATTCATTGGCACATTCATCGCTAAACACGTCATCGCAATTGAGCCTAATCCCGAGAGCCTTGTATGCTTACGTGAAAATCTTGAATGTAACTTAGAAGACTATACTATCCACGATTGTGCTCTAGGTGCTTCCACAGGACGTGGGCGAGTACATATGCCTGAAAATGCCGCTGACAACCTAGGGATGGCAAGAATTGTTGCAGATGATGAGGGGCTAATCAATATTCGAACTCTTGATGATCTCATCGCTGAGCAGAATGATGTGCTCGGAATTACTACACCCGTTACGGGAATGAAAATTGACGTGGAAGGTATGGAAATTCCTGTCCTAAAGGGTGCACGTGACATGCTACTACGTGATTCTCCTGAATTATTCATCGAAGCTGCTACATCTAAACAACTCGCCGAAATTGAGGTTTTTCTAGATGAGTTTGGATACCGTAAAGTCGCCACATGGGCAGCAACACCAACCCATCATTTCACAACAAAAAGAAATGTAACAACTCGCCTCAGTATCCTCACTTACAAGGTTAGACGACGGCTAAAATATCGGCTCAAATGGTTAAGTGGCCGGGCTTGAGCCTCTCTTGTCCAAACATACACAACCATCATGATGCATGGTCTAAGGTCACTACATGGTCGGAGTCGGTGTCATTGGTACCGGGTACTGGGGACGGAATCATGTGCGAACGTTCTGTGCATTGCGGGACGAGGGGCTCATCGATGAAGTCGTGATCTGTGACTCTGATGAGGAGCGCGCGACAATTATTGCGTCTGAATTTGATTGTAAATTCGTTACCAATGCTGAATCACTATCATCCCTTGGGGTTAGTATGGTGACAATAGCCACTCCAACACCAAGTCATGCTAATCTTGCTATCTCAATGATGCGTGCAGGATTGGATGTATTGGTGGAAAAGCCGCTTGCGATGAACATTAAGGAAGCTGAAGAAATCAAAGCGGTTGCAGAAGAGACGGGGTGTTTGCTCCTTGTGGGCCATGTATTCCGGCACCATGCAGGGGTAAGGAAGGCTGCTGAGATGATTCGTAATGGAAAGTTGGGGCCGGTTCGCCATATTGTAAGTGAACGATTGGCTGTTAGAGAACCTCGTGAAGATATTGGCGTCATCGCAGCCCTAGGTATCCATGATTTGGATATATGCACGGATATTCTCGGAGGGATTAGGCCTGTTTCAATACGAGGAATGGCGAATGAATCTGAAATCAAGGGAATTGAAGACCATGCAGATTTACTGTTAGAATTTCCTGCAGATATTAGTGGTGGTAAAGGGGTAATGGCGGCAATTCACCTTTCATGGCGAAGTAGAATTCGGGGGAAAGTCAGATCACTTGAGGTCATCGGGCGAGATGGAAGTCTATATGTTGATTATATGGATCATTCAGGGATTTGGTTCTACTCACACCCAAATAATGCGCAGGGTGCGGAATTCGGGGGTTTTGGAGCCGCCCCGCGCGAGCGTGTCGAGATTGCAATATCTGAACCGGCATTGACTGCGGAGCTTCGTGACTTCATTCTAAGATCCAAAGGAGATAGGAATGGTATTACCTTGAATGGTGTTGACGTTGGTATTGAGGGAATGAAATTAGTAGAAGATGCCCTTCGTGTTACAGGATTTTTATCCGAGTAAGTTTGTCAGAGATTGATTACAATGAATGAGAACGAAATTCATCCATCCGCACAAATCGGATCAACGGTTCAACTTGGCAGAGGGAATGTGATTGGAGCGAATGTTTCCATCATTGGAGACGTGTCATTAGGTGATGGAAATCACATAGGACCGGGTGCTGTGATTCAAAATAGAGTAGTAATTGGAGATGAAAATAGGATATATGGCCCTATTTCTATCGGTTCGCTTGGAGAAATGGGTACAAAGGGAGATTCTATGCCAGATAATGGAGTAGTGAAAATCGGAAATAGAAATACAATCCGAGAATTCACAACTATCAATTTCCCAGTGAGAGAAATGGAGACTGCGATTGGTGATGATTGCTATCTAATGGCAAGAACCCACGTACCTCATGATGCAATCTTAGGTAATCGGGTCGTAATGGCCACGAATTCACTCATAGGGGGTGGATGTAAAGTTGGAACTGCGGCTTACATTGGATTAGGGAGTTTAGTCCACCAATGGATAAACATTGGATCTGG
>DAMG01000051.1 GCA_002497025.1 Euryarchaeota archaeon UBA126 | reverse complement strand
GATTTCGATGGAGATGAAATGAATCTCCACGTAATTCAATCTGAAGAGGCAAGAGCTGAAGCAAAGATTCTGATGCGAGTTCAGGAGCATATCATTACACCAAGATACGGAGGTGCTGTAATTGGAGGTATACATGACCACATTTCAGGCGCTTATCTTCTAACTCATGGTGAGAGAATAATACCGAAGGAATTGGCCATGGAAGTCTTGGGTTCTGTTGGCTGGGATGGCGATATGCCTGACGAAGTTAGTAGCAAGGATGGCGTTGTTGGGTACAGAGGTGCAGACCTCCTCAGCCTAATTGTTCCTGCAGGATTCAAACTAAACTATACCAGCAGAAGTGGAGACGAAGTTAATGTAACGTCAAAGGGTCTTGTAAGCGGTACGATTGACAAGCGCGGTATTGGAGCTGAAGACGGTAGGTTACTGGACGCAGTAGTTCAAACTCATGGCACTGATAAAGGGGCCGAATTCCTAAATCGAATGACTAAGATGACAATCGCAATTTGTACATCCCTTGGATTCACCACTGGAATCGATGACGAGGACTTACCTCTTGCGGCTATTAAGGAAATCTCCGAAATCAACGTCCGTGCTAGCGACGAAGTAGATGCTGAATTAGCAAAGTTTGGTAAAAATGGACGCGGATATGAGACACGACCAGGAAGAACTCCAATTGAGACACTTGAAGAGAACATCCTACAAATTCTAGATTCTGCTAAGGCTGAATCAGGTAATGTAGCTAAGTCCTACCTCGGTGAGGATAACTCTGCGGTAATTATGGCAACTTCCGGTGCTCGTGGTTCCATGGACAACCTAGCAATGATGGCTGGTTCCATTGGTCAGCCAAAGGTTCGTGGAAAGCGACTAGAACGTGGATACCAAGACAGAGTACTATCGCACTTCCCTCGTGGTGTAAAAGGAGCCGAAGAAAAAGGGTTCGTTTCTTCTTCATTCAAGCAAGGCCTTCAACCAACAGAATTCTTCATGCTATCAGTATCTGGCCGAGAATCTTTGGTTGATACAGCGGTCCGTACGTCTAAGTCAGGATATATGCAGCGACGCCTAATCAATGCTATGGACGATCTCAAGGTCTCTGAAGACGAAAATGGTTCGGTGCGAAATACTGCTGACAGAATCATTCAATTCGAATATGGTGAAGATGGAATCGACCCAGCAAGAAGTCGAAAGGGTCTTCCATTTGATATCACCAAGGTTCTCGATGATGCTCTTGGAGGTGATGAGTGATGGTAGTCAAGAGTGCAACCAAGAAGAAACTCATGGATCTCGGAATCGCCGAAGAATATGCGCACCGCCTTGCCGATGATCGCAAATGGGACGACGTTAAGGTATTGGCAGCTGGAGAGATTGCACAAATTTGTGCAACCGATTCTGGTATGGCACAGAAAATTTCTGAGGTAATTCAAGGCTCTACAAAGGCCGCTCAGAAAGTACAAGCGGCGGAGAAGACATTAATCCGTCGTCGTGTTGCTACGCGACGCAGAAAGAAGAGTGTTCTTCCATTGCAAGAATACGACTCGGAAGATAAGATGCGTCAAATTCATCGTGATTTGGATATTGAGAACCCGATGTTCTCTAGCCTTTCAGATGCAGCAGAAAAGGAAAACATCCGAATTACACCTAAAACAATCAACGATTTAGTCAACGGCTTACTCTCTAGGGGCAAGAAGAAATTAACCGCATCCGAGGCTCGTAAGGTAGTAACTAGTGCCGCTTCAGAAATGAAAATGTCGCGTGTTGACCCACACGAGGCGGTTGGGATTACCACCGCTCAATCGATTGGTGAACCAGGAACTCAGATGACTATGCGTACCTTCCACTATGCCGGTGTCGCTACGGTAAACGTCACACAAGGTCTTCCTCGTGTTATAGAAATAGTAGATGCAAGAAAGGTACCCAAAACTCCTACAATGCTGGTTTACCTAAATGAGAATGACTCGAAAAATAAACCACTTCGCACCAATGAGAAGAAAGTTCAGGCGATTGCCGCCGCAATAGAAACAACAACGACTCGCGATATTGCTTCTATCGATGTCGATGTTGCCCAAAGGCATCTTAATCTTGAGTTGAACACCTCAAATCTACGTTTGAAGAAAATGTCTGGTGCAGAGGTCAGAGACAAGTTGCAGAAAGCTCTTCGACTTTACATTCAGGCGGACAATGAAGACAAGCCTAAGGTTCTGAAAGTAATCCCTGGTGTGACAAAAGAAGATGATTTAGCCACATTAGCCAATGATCCACCAACCTACACCGCTCTACTGCAATTAGAGGACAAGGTCAAGAAACTCAGGCTAAAAGGTCTGCCTGATATTGTCAGGGCAAATGTCCAAGGTCCAAACAAGGATACTGGTGAGTATTACATCGCCACTATTGGTTCAAACTTAGCTAAGGTCAGTTTGTTTGATGGTGTAGACCGAGGCCGAACATACACAAATAACATCAATGAAATTTATGGATATCTTGGGGTAGAAGCTGCAAGACAAGCTATCGTTAATGAGATGAAAGATACTCTTGAGGGGGCAGGCCTGGATGTAGACACTAGGCACCTAATCACTGTAGCCGATGTAATGACAAGTGAAGGAGCAGTTAGAGCAATTGGACGTCACGGTGTTAGTGGAACTAAGCACAGCATACTAGCAAGGTCCGCTTTCGAGGTATCCGTAAATCACCTGTTACGAGCGGGTATTATTGGGGAAAGAGACCATCTTCGTGGTGTTACAGAGAACATCATCGTTGGTCAACCAGTGGCCTTAGGTACAGGTAGCGTTGAATTGTACTACATACCAGAAGAGGTAGACGCTTGAGGGGGGAATTCTAATGGATCTAGCAAGACAATTGAAACAAGGAATTAGCACAGGAAATGTACTATTCGGTCAGCGCCAAACAATAAGTGCCTGCAATAAAGGCGACGCTAGATTGGTATTGGTAGCTGCAAACTGTCCAGAGGATTACATTTCCAGTTTGACAACAAGCCATCCTGATATTCCGATTCATCAAGTTACGATGGTTAACAGACAGTTAGGTGCTGCTTGCGCTAAACCTTTCCCTGTCAGTGCATTGTGTATCATAGATCCGGGTCAATCAGAGCTTCTAACGCTCAGTACGAACCTATGATGGCGATTGAAAATAACCATCAATTTAGCTGTTGATTCACACATTTTAGGGATTCCCTTGAAGGTATATACAACTACCAGAGGTCATGGATGATACTGTCGGGGATTTACTCTATCTTCGAGGTGTTAGGTTGACACATGCTGTTAACGTAGTAGAAATAGTGGGGTTTCGATGTCTGGGTGTGGCTGAAAAAATCCCTGAATTAGATGATGACACTGGGTCTTTTGTCCATGTTTGGCATGTGCCTAGAGCAATCCTTCCAGTAAGTGTTGCAGAGGCTGAAAGATGGATTGTAGATGCTCCTAATGGTGCACATTGGATATTGAGTGAGAGAGAATTTGAGGAACAGGCTAGAGATTTATTATCTTCAAATTTGAAAATTGAATTTTGGAGCCCAGATGTATTAAGTCGTTGGATTGGAGAAGCGGTTTTACGCGGAGATATAGTCGCAAAAATTCCACAAATAGAAGCCAATGAGGCTTCAATCGAGGAAAATTCATCCGTTCGAAAACCGAATAAATTAGTCATTTTACCGGCTATAGTTGACTTAGATGAATGGTGTGTACAGAGAGGTATAGAATATGTCGATGCTAAGCCAATTCTTCTCCAAGCTCGTATTTGGAACATTACAGGTGCCTTAGTCAGTCCGGAAGGAGATAGGGAAGAAGGTAATTGGAGTGTAATGGAAGATCCTTGGGCCGATCGTTTACAGCCCTATGATTCGGAACAAATTCTCAACAACCCTCCAAATCTTCGGATAATAAATACCGCAGAAAATAAATGGTTGAGCGATGCTGATTTGAGAGTCATGTTGGTAGGGGTTTTGGAGACTAGAAGGCAAAAACAAGAAGATGCCGTAGAAGGAAGTTCGGTTAGAAGCACTATGCTAGAAAGATGGACATTTGATTCAGATGGGGCTATACTGGAAGAAATCCCATCCGCTATTCCCGGCTGGCTAATCGACCATGAAGGCGGGATTGAGTTACTTCATTCTAGAAATGGAAGAACTTACGAAATCAATTCCTCTGGAGTGCCATAATTTCGTCAGTAGATAATGTGTCACCAGACATCAGCCTTGTCATCAGGTCAGCGACTTCTACTTGCTCATCATCCTCTGTAGCACCTCCCTCTCGAGAGTTCAATGACTTTAGCAAATCTTGCATGGAATGTATACATCTCAATGATACAATGTATCTTCCATGAAGTGAGTCGGCTTCCCTTTTTGCCCGAGTTACCCCTGATTGAGCAGAATTGGCTTTCTCCCTTAATCTATCAACCTCTTCAGATAATTCCGCCATTAAGTCATGTGCTTCTTGAGCACCGATAACTGCACGCTTGACCTTCTTGTGAGCATCTTCTTGTTTCTTTTCAGCATCCCTAAGTTGAATCTTTAATTCCCTTATTCCACCATCGGATTTCTTTTCCTTAGCTTCTCTTAGTTCTTGATGTAACTTTTTCATTTTAGCAACAAAATCACGTTCTTTCTTACCAAGGAATCGTCCTTCATTGTATTGTTTTTCCAAAAGATCAATTTCTGCTCTGATCCTACCAGGGGAGCGAGTCCTATCGCGTGTTCCTTTCTCTTCTTGAGGACTATTTTCGGCAATTTTCTCCCTAAAATTAGTCCTAATTTCTCTCAGCACCTCGGTTTTGTCAGCCCTGATTTCTTTTAATTCTCGGACGGTTTTATTTGCATCATCTCGTAGAGCTTTTTGACTCTGTACCTCAGTAATTAACTCCTTTACTTGGCGATTTAATTCATTACGTTCGTCGAGTAATTTACGAACTTTCGAATTCCATTGGTCGCGCTCTTCACGATTATAGGAAATCTGTTCCTGAATATCTTCACAGAGTGGTTGAAGAATACCGCGAATTTCCCCGCTTTCCATCTTCATATTATCGTACTCCTGCAAACCAACGTCTTTAGTTTTCCATATAAGGCCATTTGAAGGTTATTTTTCTCATTCTCGGCGGGTTGCGGAATTCCCCTTCCTAGGTCCGCCTCTAGTTACTCCTAGTCTACGTCTACCCTTCTTCCCAGGTCTATCGCGCCTTGGAGCTTGAGATTTCGCAGTATCAGATTTAGGCATTTCACCGGAGATACCGGTTAAACTCCCAGAATCTAGTAATGCAGATAATTCATTGGTATTTAGTGAGCCTCCAGTACTTGCTCTCTGTTTCACATCAGTTAGTCTGATTTTCTTCCCTCTTGATGAAGTAATCTTCAGATATGACCTGACTCTTCCAGCTTCTCTTCGCAATTTCTTTCGTTGCGATTTAATCTCGTCTAATCGCTTATCTATACTGCCAATTCTCTTGCTCATTTTCCTGATTTCACTACGAGTTATTTTATCTGAATCTACATCAATAACTGAAGTGGCAGAATCTGCGACTTCCTTACTGACCTTTTTCGTCGCATCTAATTTAGAGGTTATTTTTCTTAACTCCTCAATTTGACCTACGTATCTAGTATGTGCGTTTTCAGCTTCTCGCTTCCGAACTACCGCGGCTTGTAATTCGAAGAATCTTCGAAATGAGTCCAATTCCCTATTTAGAGTAGGGACTGCAGCGAGGTCGTTGTCTATGGTGGTCAACCTAGAGTGTGTGTCGGTCATCCATTCTTCTAACACAGAAGCCGGAGGTGGGATAGATAGGTTGACTCTGTCACGTAATTTTCTTTCCTTATCGGCTTTTTTCTTTATCTCATGAAATTCACGTAACAGATTACGCCTCTCACTATTTGCCTCTTCAATTCCGCCGACAGCCCCTCTCAGTGATTTTACAATATCTACCTGAGAACGTCGATCTTGGCGGAGGGAATTAAACTCATCATCTAATGAGCGTAAATCGCGTTCTAACTGTTTGACCTTATCCTCGATTTCTTCATGAGGAAGTTCCTCAAGATCATCGAATAGCCCATCGCTCATTCTTCTTCACCTCTTGAATTGGAGGTATTGACCCGTTTGTCCTGTTTATTGTTTGAAGGATTCTGTTTGTTTTTCTTGTTTTTACTCGCAAAACTAGAGTCGCCTCCATTTTGAACTTGATTCATGTCCCTGAGTAGGTCAGGAAAACCAACTCCTAACTCACTATATCCGTCATTTAATCGGCGTTGCCAATGTTCTATTGCACGGTCTGACTGAGAAAGTAATTCCTTTGCTCTATCCAATTGTCTCCTCACTTCTCGAATTTCCGCCTGTATTGCAACTTTCTTATCATGCAGTGGCTGTGCCTTTTCGACAGCTTTCATCATAGTTCTATGAGCCTTATTAGCAACCATAAATTGGTGAGACATCTCTCTTCGTGAATCGATGTATTCAGCCATTTCTGGATTTGAATCTCTTCTTTCTTTAAGCCATTTTTCGTTTTGCTCAATTAACTTTTTTCTCGTTTCGATCATCCTTTTTTCGGCTTTATGGTCTAAAGCAGAGGTTTGGATATTTTCTTCAATTTCATCTAATTCTTCAAATAATTTTTCTTTTTTCCAATCGGGGTCTAGATTAACCATACCACCAGAATCTACCAAGACATTTCGATGCTGCTTCACCTTCGGAATTAGATTTCTTGCTTCGATTTGAGCGTGGTCGCGTTCTTGTTTCAACTTCGCCACTACCTCATTGGCTTGTTTGTGATTATCTACAATACGAGCAACTTTGGGTGAAAGGTTCTGTTCTTCGGCCTCAAGTGTTCGAATTACAGTAGGCAATTGTTCCTTCAAAAGAATTCTGCGATCCAACAAAGCCTGCGCCATTTGATCTGGCGTGACTGCTAGCAGAGCATCAGACTCCATATGCAAACGGCCGAAATTAGAGCCTATCATAAAGGTCACTACGTGACCTTGGATTGGGGTTCCCTTGATACGCTGACTTGCTCCGACGATTAGACAATGATGACTGGGGTTCGTCGTCGCAACCTGCTAGCGATAACTGCCGCCGTGGTTTTTGTCACCCTGATTTCGATAAATGCGAGCGCTCAGGACAGATTCACTATAGAAAACTCCGCCGATTGGGAAACCAGAATAATTGACGGTTCAACCTCAGAACCATCGGATAACTCATCAGCTTTTGCAGGCGACCAAATACAATTATCCATCGAAGTCTCGAATAGTGACACTACTGCAGGTCATGATGAGTGGTGGTTTATGATGGAATTAGATGGGCAAACTACCCCCGAACTAACCGGATTCCTTGAGGGTTCTGAGCCGACAGTGATCGTAAATATCTCATTCGGCCCACTGCCGGAAGGGGTACTTGATCTGATTTTTGGAATTGATTCTACAGGTCAGAGTGGAAGGCTAACGCTATTAGTAGAGCCAAATCCATTGAATCTTACTGCTGCAGGTTCTTCCGAAATAGCACTAATCGGCGAACCAGCCCATGTGGGAGATTCACTGTCTGCCTCTATTTTAGTTCACAATCAAGGCCAAAATCCTGAATACGTAAGTTTGGAATTAACACCATATAACTCAGACACTATCCAAGGTCAACCCATATTGATTTATCCAGGATCTAGTAGAGAGGTTTCCGCCTCTTTTACCCCTTCATCATCCGGTTCGATAAATCTAGATTGGAAGGTTCATTCAAGTAATGGAGGGGTTGCAAGAGAACTTAATGGAAGCACTATAATTGAAGTTTTAGAGCCTCAATCAACCCAAATAGTGGTTGATTCTTTGGAATGGAATTTAGTCGATGGTCTTAATTCAGAAATTTCCGTTTACCTTAGTGATGGTCGTTCTAGAGTGGTGGAAATTGAAGTTGCAATAATCTATCAAACTATTGAAACTAATTTGCAAAATTTCGAATTCACCATGGATCCAGGGCGAAGGGAAATAAACCTGGCTCTCGGTAATCCCTCCGCAGACTCACTAATAATCAGGGTTAATTCAGTCACCTGGACTCCAGCAGAAGAAATAGAAATTCAAACGAGTTTAATCCCCCCAGTTCTTGATCTCGAAATTTCTTCCGAAGGCGTTAGTACTGCTCCGCAGGTAGGTGAATCTGTCAAGATACCCTTTTCCCTAATCAATAACGGAAACACCCCTACTTTACCAGGAGAGGTAAGGATAGTACGAAACTCAGATCGAATGATACTAGATACAATATCAACAAATTCAGTTGAGCCTGAAAACACATTTAGTGGTGAATTTACCATTGAACAGTGGCCCAATTCAAAGGTGGTGGATGTTGATATCATTTGGCTAACTAGTGGACTTACAGAAAGTATTCTCTTAGAAATAGAAACTTATACAGAGACCGATACTGAGGCAGAATTACCATTCGATTTAGTCGCTGCAATTTATGGAACCGTAACGGGCCTAGTCCTTGTAATGTTTATTTTAGTCTTATACCGAACTGTCTCAGAAAGCGTAGAGGACACGGGAAAATCAAGATTTAATCGATTGAGGAAGGCTAGAGGAGAGAAGAAAAAGGCAGCCGCTGTTGAAAAACGTGAGATACCGTGTCCGGAATGCGACCAACGCTTGAATATCCCAAATACCCACTCTGGCGCGGTAAAATGTCCAGCTTGTACAGCCAGATTTATGGTAGAAGCGATAGACTCCGAAGATGAAGAATCAATTCTAGAAGAGGAAATCAATCAGCCTGAAACAGATTCGCCCCAACCTAAAACTCCACAGGAGGTGATTGCACGTTCAATGATTGATTTGTTATCCTGTCCAAGTTGCGATCAGTCCCTAAAAGTTCCAATTGAAAGACGCCCAGTGAAGGCCAGGTGTCCGGCCTGTCGCTCTGAGTTCTTAGCAGAGGTAGGAGAGTCATAATTATGGCAAAATCATCGACGAATCTAAGTGATTTTGAGGAAATGTACCTCAAAACAATGTTTGAGATCCATTCGCAAAATCCTGCTGCGATTGTAAAAACCTCGATGTTGGCCGAATCTATGGGTGTTAGTGCCGCTTCTACAACTGAAATGATCCAAAGACTCTCCGGGCGCGATTTAGTGACTTATATTCCTTACAAAGGATCGAGATTAACTTCTGAAGGATTTGCTATTGCTGGAAAGATAAAGAGACGACAATTACTTATTGAATTACTTCTTACTGATATAATTGGTTTTGATGGGGATGTGAGTTCGGTAGCATGCGAAATGGAACATGCAGTCAATGATGAATTAGAGGCATCAATAGACCGACTATTGGGTTATCCCGAGTACACTCATTTGGGCGAAAGAGTCCCTCAAATTTCACGACAATTTGACCCAGATGTGAAATCACCATTGTTACCAATTTCTAATATGCCAGAGGGTAGTAGTGGCATAGTAGAATTCATCGCACTCCCCGGTCAAGATATCAAAACCCTAGATAACCAACAAATTTCTATTGGCGTCAAAGTATCAAAGATTCAAAATTCAATCAACGTAAGCGGTAATCCGATTTTGTTATCTGAATCATTGATAAAGCAAATTTTAGTTAGGTTGGAGGAATAGAACTTGCAGGATGAAGAAATTCCAAACCTAGAGGATGCACTTAGTTCATTGGCAACAGAAGTTCTAGAGGGACAATCAAATCCTTCTCAAGATAATATACAGGATAACTGGCAGAACCAGGTGGCAGGTAGTTCTGCAAAAATGCATGCTCCTGAAGTAGATAGTTTGAGGAGCCAAGAACGAACACTCCTTCGAATAGACAGACTTCTGATTAGCGGGGGAATTCGATTTGTACTATTTTTACCATTGATTGTCGTAGTGAACTTTGGTCTTGCCCACTCTTACAGAAATACAACTCCACAGTGGTGGTTGGACCATATGCAAGAAGTTGCTCCAGTTGAAATGCATCTTGGAATACATTTTCTTTCATTATTCATCTTAATTGCAAATATAACCCTCTTATTGGTATTATTCAGATTATTGACAATAACTAGGAAGATTTTCCATCACGAGGCAGAATCTCTAACAACTGCTGGTTTAACCTTCAAAAGTTCACATGGGTATGCAGAGATGCGTGCAACGATTAATGGCTCTAGAAGACAATTAGGCGCTACGATAAGCTTCCTATTACTGGCCATCGTATTTCTTGGCATAGCTCTTTGGTTGGCTCCCGATGGAGATCTTTCGCCTAGATTGGTCGCGTTTTCAACTGGAACTTTGTTAGCGGGTCATGGGTCCTTCTTGGTTTCAAACAAATCACGCTTCAATGCGAATGAGCCTTGGGGGATGTTGAGTGCATTTTCCCCTCCCATTCATCCTGCTTTACTCCGTCGACCATTTTCTGATGTGATAAAGGCACACATCGATCCATTACTTGCAGTTAGAATATCTGAGTATTTACGGACGGTAGAATCGGAAATGAAACCTGGTCAATCTATGACGGAATTACAAGAAACTCTGCTTCATCTATTACACCTTAGAAGGAAGTCCTTGATTGATGAGAATCAATTCAGATCCGCTCTAGCATCGCTGATAGATTCTAACTCAATCGATAAACTCTTTGATCACCCCGAATTAGGTCAAGAAACCTGGGATAGATTATTGTCTAGGGCAATGCTTGACTGCGCTCCTTTTTTCCGTCTTCATGACCGATTGAATATGAGGCAACAAGCGGGTAAATCTGGTGAGATATGGTTTGACGTAGATATGGAAAATTTAGTTGTAGGTCCGGCAAATCTTTTCGCTTTTATTCTCAATCAAACAGATGAAGTAAAAGATTTAATTTTGAGGGTCCAAACTCCTGATTTCAGGCCTAATGATTGTGAGTATCGCCTCAAGATAGAGCCCCATAAATCGATTTCATACGATGGGATAATTTCCCCCAAAATCACCGACACACTCCCTAATATTCTAAATTCTACCAGAATTATTTGGCAGAGTTTGTTACCCTCTAGCACCGGGGAGTCTACAGTTACAATCCGTCTAGAAGATTTGGAAGGTAACCTAATCTCTGGCCGTGTACTAACCGTTCAGATTCGCAATGACTTGTTTACTCGACTTAGAATGACAACAGGTGCTTTGTTCATTCTAGGTGCGATTCTAGCCATTCTCTCTCCCATTCTACCATTCATTGGTTCTGTCCTTGGGCTCTAACCATGCATTAGGTTCATTCAAGAAGCGAACGCCTGTGGGGCGGCTGTGTCTGAAGAGTCTACAAACCCAGACGATGACCTCAGGAGTCGTCTTCACGCCATGGAGACTAAGATTAGGCGTATGCGGGATAATCGCAATGCTCACAACGAAAACGCACGTAGAGCTGCAGATTCACGAAATGCCGTACAGGAACAGGCCAAAGGTATACGCGAATCTATCGACGAGTTGAAGGCCAAACAAAAAGAAATCAGAGACCAAGCAAGAATTCACAAGGCAAGGAGAGATGAAATCCAAGGCCACATTAGAGAGATAATTTCCAAGAAACGTGGCCGCAGGGATGAGGAAAGAGGATCTAAGTCGGTAGTTATTGAACTGTCTGAAACCGAAGGGCAAATTGACAAGATAGAGAGGCGATTAGAAACTGATGGTAGACTAAAGTTGGAAGATGAAAACAAGCTTCTAAAGGAACTCAAGAAACTTATTGGAAAAAGAAACGAGTTACTTCCAGCGATTAAGGAACACGAGGCTCTAACAATTGATCTTGGTGACATGGATGAATCGATAACTAGGCTAAAGGCCGAGGCGGATTCAGAACATCAAGCTATGATTGATTGTCACAAGCAGGCTGATGAAATATGGGAGGAGATTAAACCCCTCTTCGAAGAAAGAGATTTCCTAAGGGCAGAGGGGGACAGACTTCACAACGCATTTATTGAAGCAAGAAAAGCAGCAGATGAAGTACATTCTGAAATGAAAGTTCTACTCGACCAAGTAAATGAAATTCGAGATTCTATCAAAGCAGCGCGGGAAGAACGTGAGAAGACTATCAAAGACCATAACCAATCAGTTAGAGATGCGATAAGATCTCCTTCCGAAAGCGAAGAGTTGGCTGGCTCATTAGAAGCAATGTTCCTAGAAAGTGGAAGTTTAACTCTTGGTGGCACTGGAATTGAAGAAGAAACGGATGTGCCATCACCATCTAAGGTAAGAAAATCAAAGAAGCGAAAATTAGGCACCACACGAGGGAAAGTTTGAGCTCACCAGCCCCTCTCTTCAAGCCGAACGTCTAGTGTCTCTATTTCCAATCCGGGCATCGGTTCACCAATCATTGCACTTGCCTCGGCAACCACTGATGGGTCCTCGAAGTGATGAGTTGCTAGGACTATTGCTTCGGCGGTTTGAACTGGGTCAGAACTCTTGAAAATTCCAGAACCAACGAATATTCCATCCATTCCGTGCTTCATCATAAGTGCTGCATCAGCAGGAGTGGATATCCCCCCAGCCGAGAAAGTCACAACAGGTATTCTACCCAGTCTAGCAACGTCCTCTAGTACTGAGGTAACTTCTGCCCGAACTTCTTCCATCGTACCGAAGGGAGTAGTATTGGAGTCTAAATTAAACGAAGATGCCCTATTTACTCTCTGAAAACCTTGCATAATCACGTCAACCATTTCTGTTCTTCCTTCTTCTCCACTTGATTGGGCAAGTTCGATTTCATTGGCTACTAGTCTAGCGTGTTGAACAGCACTCACTACATTTCCAGTACCCGCTTCGCCTTTGGTTCGCATCATCGCCGCGCCTTCGGCTACTCTTCTTACAGCCTCACCCAGATTCGTACATCCACATACGAATGGTACGGTGAAATTGTTTTTCGCTATGTGAAAGAAAGGATCTGCCGGAGTCAATACTTCTGACTCATCAATCATATCAGCACCCAGTGCTTCAAGGACTCTCGCTTCTTCATCATGCCCAATTCTTGCCTTGGCCATTACGGGTATCGAAGTCGTCTCTATAATTTCCTTAATCATATCAGGGTGGCTCATTCGAGCAACTCCTCCACTAGATCTGATATCTGCAGGCACTCTTTCCAAAGCCATGACTGAAACAGCACCAGCATCTTCTGCTATCTGTGCTTCTTCTGCGTTAACGACGTCCATGATGACTCCGCCTTCCTGCATCTTGGCGAAGCCTCGCTTCAGCAACTCTGTGCCATGCCGCATGTTCTCTAAGTTAACCCGCTGAGTCATAGACAAGCCTATCGGCTCCTATTCATCAATCTATGTTTAAGTTCACTACAGGATGAAACCTCAGTCTGCGAGTACTGGTGAATCACCATGTGCCATTTCTAACTCTAGACTCTCATTCTCGTTACGGTCAATCCACTCTATTTCTTCGTCAGGAACATCTGTGTCTGCGAAGATAGCTTCAACAGGACATTCAGTGACACAGGCGGCGCAATCAATGCATTCATCCGGGTCGATTACCAAGTAGGTATCAGCTTCTCTAAAGGCTTCAACCGGGCAAACCGCTACACAATCTTGGTATTTGTGGTCAACACAGGCACTCGTAACTACATGAGTCATGCTACCACTCACACCTCCGTGGTATAAGTTCCATAAGAATCCTTGTTATGATTTTCTGTTTATTCTAAGAAAATAATACTGTTTTGCAATCATTCGATTTTCGATATTAATTCAAGTAATACTTCACTGGGATCTTGGCCTGGATAAGATTCAATCTTGTACTTCCCCTTCACTGCAGAGGTCCATTCAGAACCCTCGGCCAACCTTAATTTTCCAGCGACTAAGGATGATAACGAGAGTCGAATATGCAAATTTTTGTCATCATCAATTTGAGACTCTATACCATTTTCGACTAATTGATTCAATAACGACTTACCCAATAATTCTAGGCTTTGTTTTGCATTTTTTTTGTTATTAATTCTCATTTCGAGAATTGTTTGGGGAGAGCCATGATAGGACTTGGATTTCTCCCAATTTACTTCTGAATTTACTGCAGATAGTTGTTTCATTGCAGATTGGATTATTTCTGGGTCATCCATAGCGCTGCAGTGTATTCTCCAAGATACGCTGTGCAGACTCATTGATTATGGCAAGAGCAACCAGCCCTTGAAGACCACGCTGCGCCCTTGTCTATGGATGGGACTTGAGGGCTTTCATTCAAATACTGGAGGCAGGTCGCACGGCTCGCACACGGGGTAGCCCCCGATACGAGGTGTTTCTCATGGCAAAGGGCGCAAAAGCAAGGGCAGCGGCACGCAACCGGAGAGACAAGTGGAAGGCAAAGCGCTGGTACACAATCCGAGCACCTCGTAATCCATGGTCATTCAGAGTCATTGGAGAAACCATTGCAGAAGAGCCAGAACAATTAATCGGGCGAACATACGATATCATGCAAAATGAACTAGATGGTGACTTTTCAAAGATGCATGTGCAGGTAGTTTTTCGAATAACAGAAGCTCTTGGCGGGGACGCACTTACTGAATTCATTGGCCACAATGTCCAGAAAGACCACATTCGCCGGCAGATTCGCCGTGACCGAGGAAAGGTTGACGACACTGTCGATGTTGTTACCGAGGATGGATACTACGTAAGATTCAAGCCACTACTAATTTCGAGAGGACGGGTAAAATCCAGCCAGAAATCAGCAATGAGGGCAAGTGCTAAGGAAAAAATCCTAACTTTGGGCGCTAGTTCTACTTGGATCCAACTCCAAAAATCCGTATTAGACGGAACTATGGAAGCAGCAATCAAAGAATCAGTTTCCAAAATTAGCCCTGTCAGAACCGTGATGATTCGTCGCAGTCAGTTACTCCAGAGCGGGGTAGTAGTAGAAGACGGACCAACCTTGGATGAAATTCACGAAGAAGAGAAAGCTGCCGCCGCAGCTGCGGAAGTAGAGGACGTTGACGTTCTCGCAGCGGCTGAAGCATCTGCAGACCTTTCAGAGGTAGGAAACGATGGCTTAGATGAAGAGCAGGAAGAAGAATCTTCTGAGCAAGAAGATGAGGGGGCTAAGGCAGAGGATGTTCCGGATGTCGAGTCCAGTGAATCCTCCGATGACTCCGATATCGATTATGAGTCAATGACTGTTGCCGAACTGAAAGAACTTCTAAAGGAAGCAGGAAAACCAGTATCTGGTAAGAAAGCAGATTTGATTTCTCGCCTGCAAGAGTGAGGTTAAAATGGGCGAGAAAGCCCATTTCCGAACTGAGGTGAGCATTTGGTGAGAATAGCCGTTCTTAGTGGAACTGGGATGTCAGACCTAGCTCTTGAGATGTCTAATAATGCTTCAAGAAATAGTGAAATCAGAGTAGACTCACAATGGGGACAGGTTCCAACAATATTAGTTGAAACTGGTTTAGGAAAAGTACTCCTAATTGACAGACATCATCGAGAAGGGGAAGCAAGAACTCCTCCTCATGAAATTGAACATAGAGCAAATATTCATGCTGCGAAGTCTTTCTCCCCAGATTTAATTCTCAGCGTAAATTCAGTTGGAACTATGATTGAAGATTTACCGCCTGGAATGATTGGCGTAGCAAGTGATGTATTAGATCTTGCAACCCGTCCATGGACTTTTCATGACGAGGATGCAATCCACGCAGATAGGACCTCTATTTTCGACAAAAAAGCAAGTGAAATTTGCTCATTAGCCCTATCCAAAACTCAAGAGGGTACCCCAAGTAGGCTAGTGGTGGCGCAATGTGTCGGTCCTCAATTTGAATCGCCTTCTGAAATCGATGCATTAGTTCGTCTGGGTGCTGATGTAGTTGGTATGACTTTGGGCCCCGAGTCCCGGTTGATTGCAGAGACGGGAATCCCTCATGTTGCTATATCTTGCTCTTCCAATTGGGCCGCGGGAAGAACCCCAGGCGACCCATCTGCCGAAATCGATCATCATGCTGTTGATGCTAAGGCTGCGAAACTGCGTGCTAGAGTAAGGGATTGTATTGAGGCCTTACAAGATAATTTTTGAGTGATTATATTGCAAAGTCAGCGTGTCGGTTTCGTTATTTTGGTAGTTTCAATTCTTCTCTTCATCGAATCGATGGATAGAATGGATTGGTGGGATCAAGCAGACAAAGAGTATGAGCGCGAATGTTTACCGAATAACAACCCTCAACCGGACACAGAGTTGTGTACTGAACTACAAAATGAAGCAAATTACCGAATGAGGATTTTTTCGATTGTATTATTTTCCTCAATTATTCTATCTCTTGTTGGTCTATCCTATCTCCTTCCTGCAGGTTCTGATTACCCTAGACAACCACCTGGTGGTAGATTCTAGAGCATTAGACAGTTTGATGGCTCTCCAATTATTGGCCCATGCATGACCAGACTGGTGAGTGTAGATGATTGGAAAGAAGTTGATTGGAATTCTAAGCCTGATGGCTCTTGGACAACCATGATGGCTAGAGTTGCAGCATTCCATAGTAAGCATGATTTCGCTAATCCTGAAAATAATGGTCATGACATGGGATACCGTGTGGCGCTAACTGTAGAGGAATTGGGAGAATTTGCTGCGGCAATTACCAAAGGAAAGCCTAAGGAAGAAGCTTCAGAAGAATTAGCAGATTTATTGATTTTGATACTTGGGCATTCCCTTGCAATGCACGTAGATTTAGAATCCGAATTCCACTCAAAGATGGACAAAATTATGCAAAGAAAAGCTAGACGTGGAAATCTGGGTATTAGAGTTACAGAATACGAAGGGAACTGAATTATTCGATCAGAACTCTATACTCACAGAACCTCGAGAAGCCTGATCCGCTTCGTAGAGAACTCTTTCTCTACAGCCCTTGAAGGATGCAACAATACTGTCTGGTATTATCTCAATTGCTGTGTTGAAATTGGTTGCCGAACTATTGTATAATTGGCGTTGATCAGTCACTGAATCTTCGATTTCTTTGTAGTCATCTTGCAGTGATAAGAAGTTCGTATTAGCTTTCAAATCAGGATATGCTTCTGATAGAGCCAATAATTTTGGCATGGCTTGGGAAAGCATAGATTCAGCAGCCATAACGCCACTGACGTCACCTGAACTAGATGCAGCTGCAAAGGTTTTCCTTGCTTCTGTCAATTCACCAAAAATTTCCTTCTCATGGTCTGCATATCCTTTTACTATGTTTACCATGTTTGGAACCATGTCATATCTTTGTTGAAGCAGTGTATCGATATTTGCCCAAGCCCTGTCAACATCTTTCTCAAGTCGTACTAATCTATTCCAAGTGCTAAAGAACCATCCCACAAGAATTAGCGCGAAAATTGCCAGACCAAGATATATTGCAATGGTAGTGCCTTCCATGGTAATCCTAAACCTCCTTTAGTAATCAATTTTGACCCGGAATTTGCTTTTTTTCTCCCTTATCATTCAATATTTATCAAGATACAAATCAATAATTTGCATATGCAAGATAGGTTCCCATCAAACAACCTGCGGCTAATATTCCAGGGATTATCTTATATTCAATCTGAGACTTTACCTTTCCAAGTACTCCTAGTTCACTTCCTCTTTCCAATCTTGCAGCAAAACCTACTCCACTTTCACCTACAACTTGCATCAAGAGCTGTTGATTATTTCTTCGTATAGGTGTAATTCCATCTTCAGCAAACCATTCTTCTTTCTTCATATCCTTCGATCGATTTTCGGCTTTTCCTAAGATGTAACAAGGATCTCCCAAAGCCAACCCCCATAATGTCCATTTATGCTCAAGTATCGTCCATCCACCAAAAGTAGTAGTTATTAGTGAGCCAAAAATTTCTCCTAAGTTACGATTATGAGCCACTTCCCACTTACGAATATAGGTACCAAGTTCTTGTTCCTCGAACTTTTTAGGTTTTACAAGTACTCCTCCAGTCCCATCGTGAAGTATGAAATTGTGACCGCCGTTTTTCTCTTTAATTGTCTCCCACCTGTGTTCGGTTTCGGTACGAGGGCCATCCTTCGTCATCACAACTTTTGTTCTTCTGAGATATATTTCGTACTTCCATCTCCATGAATGTAGGTCGTTGTAAGTACGTGCAGGGTCATCTCCAACCAGAACAGGCGGCGCGGGAGAAGTCCACCGTCGAACTTGGCCTACAAGCTCTAATTCACCAGCAGCCATCGACCTAATTTTTGAAGTTGGAACATCAATAGTCAACTGCATTTTAGTTCCCGTGACCCAACTCGCAATTGCAAATAGCACGGACCCAATAACTGGCCCGACAATCAATGCACAGGCGACTCCAGCAATCTCGTCTTCCGCACCCGCCTCGAACATTACTACTCCAGTCATTACTGAGGCCATTGTAGCTGGGATTGAGTATAGAGCGAGAATACACATGAAAACACCGTCAAGAGAGAAACTTGCAGGCTTTGGAGTGCCTACAACGGTAGGATGTTCAGGAATAATTCCAGTATCGTCTGGCCCATATGGGTCTACTTTGTCCCAGTATTCTGGACCTGGGGCTTTGAAAACCCATCCTCTATCGTCTTTTTTTGGGCTATGAGAATATTTTCCAGTCCAGAAACTTCCTGTGGAACCTCCAGTTTCAGAACGGTGGACAAAATCTCTAGGTTTCTCCTCCATCCTGATTTTTTCAAATTCCTTTTGTAATTTTGTAGGAGTTAGCCACATCCCTAGTAAGCAACCTGGAACGACAAAACATCCACCACTTACACCTACAACCTCCCAATCGTTGTAGATTAGTCCTTCTACGCTGCCCCAAAGCCCAAAGACTATCAAAAGCAAGGAAAAAACCCAAGGAATAATCCCAAATCCACTTGGGGGAGTGAAATCAAAACCTCCTCCCTCACCAAACTGTACCTCAGGGTTGCTGGCCATTGATAATCGATACATTGTGAAGGAGATTAAGTTTAACCCAGCATTTCTGAAAATGTGATTAATGCGAGTTTTTTTGTACCTTCCCAATTTCATATTCTGCTATCCATAGGCTAATCCAAATTCCACCTAATTGCAATACAAGCCTTACTAGATTGCCGGTCTGAGATAACGACGCTCCATCTCCCAATTCAACAGAATTAACCCACATGTATAGATTGGCAGGATATAGGCAAATCAACAAAGTAGCGCTGGCAAATCCCCCCATCCATCTTATCGAGGGGATAATCAGCATAACGCCCACTAGAATTTCAACTACCCCACTTGCGATTACCCAAAATTCAGCAGACCCAAGGAATGGTGGTACAATTGGCTCGAACCATTGGGTATCTGTGAAATGTAATACTCCCACATAAACGAAAAAGGAACCGCCTAAGATTGCGAACAAGCCGCGGAAATTCATATCATCGCCTAGTCCAAATTGAATATGTAGTGTCGTATTCATTATTAGAGTCCGATTGCAATTTTTCTAGTATCTCCTCAGACCATTCAGACCTATTCCAATCTGGAAATTTTACTTCACCACTCTTTGTGGTTTGAACCGTTGTAACATGAATTTCATCTACACGATCTAGAAACATCTGGTAAATCTGAGCCCCGCCAATAATCCAGCATTCGTCGCAACCATCCGCATAGGCGATTTCTATGGCCCGACCAATGTATAGAGCGGTCTCTGCCCCATCTTCTTCCCATCCGGTGTCTCTTGACATGACGATGTTCAATCGTTCAGGTAATGGTCGATATTGCTCGGGAAGTGAATCCCACGTTTTTCTTCCCATTATTACGGCATTAAACCCGTCTCCTTCAGTCAATTGTTTGAATCGAGCCATATCAGAGGCCAAACGCCATGGAAGGCCTTCACCTCTTCCTATACAGCCATCTTCATCCATCGCTACAATCATCGCCATACGCATACTATTACCTCAAACAGATATTGGTGCCGAAATATGTGGATGGTGCTCATAATTGAGAATTTCAATACTCTCAGCAGTAAAATCATCAATATCGAAAATAGTCTCATCTAACTTGAGTTGAGGCATAGGAAGTGGTACTCTAGAAATTTGTTCCTTGGCTTGCTCTAAGTGGTTAAGGTACAAGTGGCAATCTCCGCCAGTCCATACAAATTCTCCGGGTTGCAAATTACATACTTGGGCCATCATACAAGTTAGAAGGCTGTATGAGGAAATATTGAATGGAACACCAAGGAATGCATCAGCACTTCTTTGGTATAATTGACAAGATAATTTTCCATCGTTAACATAGAATTGGAAAAATGCATGACAAGGCATCAACGCCATATCTTCTAATTCCCCGACATTCCAAGCGGAAACAATAATTCTACGAGAATTTGGATTTTCTTTAATCATCTCAATAGCGTTTTTTATTTGGTCTACGACCCTGCCATCATTTGTTTCCCATTTTCTCCATTGTTTTCCATAAACGGGCCCAAGATCGCCATCCTCATTGGCCCATTCGTTCCATATTCGAACATTATTTTCCTGTAGATAAGCCACATTCGTTTCGCCTGATAAAAACCACAACAGTTCATGGATAATGCTAGGCCAATGGAGTTTTTTTGTTGTAACCGCAGGAAAAGATTCGGAAAGATCGAATCGCATTTGATGGCCGAAAAGAGATATTGTTCCTGTGCCTGTTCGGTCTGATTTCTCTACTCCTTCTTCGAGGATTCGTTCGAGGAATGCTAGGTATTGCTCCATGTCGACTAAATGGACAGAACCGCCGAAGTCCATGAAGGATGCGGACGTGTTAACTCAAATCTTTGATTCACAAGATGGGAGTTAGGGTGCACCTAAAATCCTGAGATTCTCAATTAATTGGTCAGTGAATCTTCTGTAGTGTGATTTCATCACTGATCTTTGACCATCTTCGTCTAATTTGGCTATATTCGAAATGTCTTCATCAGACAGATTCCCTCCGTCTTCATCTGCTAACCAATTACCGAAGGTGATTGGGTTATCGATATTGACTTGCACTTTTGCCAATGGATTAACGATTGCAGAGCCAGGTGCCATGAATTTCCTCGCACCAATAATTGCCATTGGTACAACTGGTACTTCAGGAAATCTAGCAGCTAATCGAGCTACGCCAGTCTTACCTCTAGAAAGGTAAGGGGGCTTATCAGATCTAGAGCGGGTTCCTTCAGGAAAAATACCCATAACATTTCCACTCAATAGTACATCTACTGCACTTGCTAATGCCTCAACGCCTCCCGATTCTCGAAAAGTTTCTATCTGTCCCGTCGAGGTCATAAGTTTCTGAAATTTTTTATCTTCAAAATGCTCTGCTTTTGCAAGATAATGCACAGGCCTCTTCGCTCCCATTATTTTGACAATAGGGTCAATGTGGGATGTGTGGTTACCAACTAAGATTGTTGGCCCATGTTTAGGGATTCTATCGACCCCACAATAACTTACATTGGTAATAGTCCTAACCAATGCGGGAGTTAATTGCATCAAGCCTTTGTAAAACATTGGAGTTTCATGGGAATTGCCAGTACCTTGTAATCCGGTCAAATTGGCAACCGTTTCCAAAGAATCCGATGATAGTCCGGCCATCGCTCCTGCGACTACTGCCTTACATTATTGCTTTGCGTTACTGCGATGCCTTCTTCTGATACATACCACGCCCCAATGTTGTGCACACACGTAGAGTACTCGGCTTGCTTATATGTAGCATAATTTTGCTACCAATAACAGCCCCTACAGTTGTTGCAGAATGGGATGATGATAATTGGCTTCGTAATATAATCGGGCCAGAAAGGTTAGAACTTGGAGATGAATTTGGCTGTCATGGTTTTGAAGGAGT
>DAMG01000098.1:5801-17858 GCA_002497025.1 Euryarchaeota archaeon UBA126 | reverse complement strand
TGGATTGGTCAATGTGCACCAAGGACCGCCGTCTAATTCTACTGCTCCGAACTCATCTTTGGCTAGTTGGTAGCCCCAATCTCTGAATCCGCCTTCTGTGAATTTCATGATGTTTCCTTTGTGAACAAGAGTCACGGAATCCTTATCATTATCGATTGCGTATCTGATTGCTGCCCGTACTATTCTAGCTGTGCCTTCGACGCTAATAGGTTTGATTCCGATTCCAGAGGTGTCGGGGAATCGAATCTTTTCGACACCCATTTCGTTTTGTAGGAATTGAATCACTTTCGCGACCTCGTCGCTGCCAGATTCCCATTCTATTCCTGCGTAGACATCTTCGCTATTCTCTCTGAAAATAATCATGTCTACTGCGCCGGGGTCTCGTACAGGACTGGGGGTACCAGCGTACCAGCGAACCGGACGTACACAGGCGAACAAATCCAGTTGTTGTCGGAGTGCGACATTGAGGCTTCGGATTCCTCCGCCTACAGGAGTTGTAAGAGGTCCTTTGATAGATACTAGACCATTCTTCATTGATTCTAATGTTTCATCTGGTAACCATTCTCCAGTGGCGTTGAATGCCTTTTCTCCAGCCAATACTTCAGACCAGTGTATTTGGCGTGATCCTGAGTATGCATTGTCGACTGCTGCATCGACTACATCAATCATTACTGGAGTAATGTCGACTCCAATTCCATCTCCCTCGATGTAATGGATTATCGGTTGATCGGGTACGCTCAAACGGCCTTCTTTCATTGTAATTGCACTGCCCTCAGCCATGTCACTCAGTCGCGCCACTTGCCCTCGCCTCAAGAAGCCAACCCTCAAGACGGACGCGATAGAGGAGGGGGCATGAAGAGCATAGTTCGATGGACTGGTGGGCGAACCATGGAAGGTGAAACCGAATCAGGCAAGATTACACCGATCTATTCCGATACCGCACCAAGCCCGATGGAGATGGCACTACAGGCCCATGCCGCCTGTTCACTAGTTGACTTGAGAGTTGGACTCAAAGACAGAATGGAAAACGTTCGGGCAATGTGGGTAGATGTAGAAGGAGTGAGGGCTGATGAGCCACCGCGAGTATTTACCTCAGTGAATATGCACTATGTGGTTGAGGGAGATGTACCAGAGAAATTGGTCCGAAGAATACTCGCGCTTTCACATGAGAAGGATTGTTCGGTTGGAATTATGATTTCAAGGTCCGGGGCCAGTGTAGATTGGACACTTGATTTACGTCCGTAACTTGTAATTTTACACGCGTCGCCGTTTTTTGGATAAGATGAATCTCGAGTATTATTTACTGGTAAAGAACACGTATTTTCCGAACTCATTAAAGTCCGTCTTCGGGCACAGCCAAATCCTTCGCTCGTGCGAAGGAGAGAATTGAGTCGGGGAATTAATTCGGAAGTGGTTGTGATGCAGACGCGAACAGATGATGAAGTCGTTGCCGAAGAAGGTGAAGCAGAGAAGGGATTAGTGATAGAACGCCGTTTTACTACAGCGGGTGCTGACCCCTTTGATGCCTTTGATTGGATTGAGATGAGTGTAGAAATCCGAAACCCCGACGGAAGTCTCGCTGATGAAATTCATGGTGTTCAGTTGCCTTCTGGTTTTGCTGGCGTACCAGGAAAAGTTTGTGCTCAGAAATATCTGAGAAAGGCTGGTGTTCCTGCTGCTCTGCGCAAGGTGGCAGAGGACGGGATCCCAGGATGGCTACAACGTAGCGAACCTGATCATGAGAAACTTCAGACCCTCGCTCCAGAGGACAGGTTCGTCGGCGAGACGGATGGGCGGGAATTGTTCCGCCGCCTTGCAGGCACCTGGACCTACTGGGGTTGGAATCACGGCTACTTTGCCAGCGAAGCCGATGCTCGTGCCTTCTACGATGAGATGGCTTACCTAATTGCAAGCCAGAGATCTGCGCCAAATAGCCCACAGTGGTTCAATACTGGTTTGAACTGGGCTTATGGAATAACAGGTCCAGCTCAAGGGCACCACTACGTAGATGCAGTCACTGGTGAATTGAAGCTTTCAGAAGATGCTTACACACACCCTCAACCTCATGCTTGCTTCATTCAATCAGTAGGCGATTCCTTGGTTGGAGGAACTGAATCGATTATGGGCCTATGGAATCGAGAGGCTCTATTATTCAAGTATGGATCGGGAACCGGTTCGAACTTCTCCCAGATAAGAGGGGCTGGTGAGCCACTATCTGGTGGAGGTACTTCCAGTGGCCTTCTGTCCTTCCTAAAGATTGGCGATAGAGCGGCTGGGGCTATCAAATCTGGAGGTACAACTCGCCGGGCAGCAAAGATGGTTACTCTAGATCTTGATCATCCGGATATCGAAGAATACATTGATTGGAAGCTCACAGAAGAGGAGAAGGTATCGGCTCTAGTAATTGGTTCAAGTCTTTTGCAGAAACATTCAGATGCTATTTTATCGGCTATATGGAGCCATGATGAAGATGATTCTAAGACTGACCCAGCAGTTAATGGCGCTCTCAAAATGGCAATGATAAAAGCGGTACGTGATAGTGTCCCTCAGCCACATATCAAGAGAATTCTTGACCTTGCAAATCAAGGATGGAAGAGTTTAACATTCGAACAAATGGATACTGATTGGCAAGGAGAGGGTTATGCAACTGTATCCGGTCAAAACTCCAACAATTCGGTTCGGGTCCCTAATTCATTCATGGAATCCCTCCGTAAAGATGGAGATTGGAACCTTTACCACAGAACCGAACTAAAGAAGGCTGGTCAAGAGGGAAGAGAGCCTGAACCTTGCAAGACGATGCCGGCAGCGGAATTATGGGACAAAGTAGCATACACCGCTTGGGCTTGTGCGGATCCAGGGGTTCAATTCGATACAACAATCAACGAATGGCATACCTGTCCTGAGGGCGGTCGAATTAACGGCTCAAATCCTTGCAGTGAATACATGTTCCTTGACGATACCGCTTGTAATCTCGCTAGCATAAATCTACTACATTACTATGACAAGGCGACTCAAACCTTTGATGTTGAAGACTTCCGACATTCCGTTAGATTGTGGACTGCTACATTGGAAATTAGCGTACTGATGGCACAATTCCCTTCGGCTGAAATCGCCCGTCAGTCCTACGAATACCGAACTCTTGGTCTCGGTTACTGCAACATCGGTTCACTTCTGATGCACATGGGAATTCCCTATGATGATGAAAGAGGCTACGCGATTTGTGGCGCTGTTACTTCGATTATGTGTGGTGAATCCTATGCAACCAGTGCCGAGATGGCTTCAGTCCTAGGGCCATTCCCGAACTATTCAGAGAATGCAGACCATATGTTGCGTGTAATGAAGAATCACCGCCTTGCAGCATACGATGCTCCGGCAGAGGAATACGATGGTTTGTCTGTATTACCAATGGGAATTAATGCAAAGAAGTGTCCAAAGGATCTTCTTGGCGCTGCTAGAGAATCATGGGACCGCGCCATAAGAGAAGGTGAAGAGCATGGTTACAGAAATGCACAGACTACCGTTATCGCCCCCACAGGAACTATTGGATTAGTAATGAATGCTGACACCACCGGAGTAGAACCACAATTCTCACTAGTTCAGTACAAACAACTAGCTGGCGGAGGTTCTCTAAGAATCATCAACCACGGAGTACCAAACGCTCTACGACGATTGGGGTACTCAGAAAAGGAAACGCAAGCAATTCAAGAGTACATTATGGGAACTGCTTCACTAGGCAACTGCCCTACTGTATCTTCTAAGGTATTGAAAGCCGCTGGCTTCAATGCAAAGATGGTGAAGAAAGTAGAGTCGAGCTTCCCAGATGTTTTCGATATACGCTCTGCATTTGCGCCTTCTATCCTCGGAGAAGATTTCTGTACAGAAACTCTAGGGATTTCAAAAGAACAATTTGAGGACCCATTCTTTGACACACTCGGCCACCTTGGATTCTCTAATGATGAAATTGATGAAGCCAATGATCACGTCTTTGGATATGGTACAATTGAGGGTGCACCTGGACTAAAGGATGAGCACTTGGCTGTGTTCGATTGTGCAACTCCTTGTGGTAAGTATGGAAAGAGATCGATCGATTGGAAGGCTCACGTATTGATGATGGCAGCCGCTCAGCCATTCATTTCCGGAGCAATTTCGAAAACAATCAACATGCCAGCTGATGCCTCTATTGAGGATATTAGAGAGGCCTATGATCTAAGTTATGATACCATGATTAAGGCATGTGCAATTTATCGTGATGGAAGTAAACTCAGTCAACCATTGATGAATCAGTTAGTTGATGCCACATCTCTAGATGAGGAAGAAGAAGATGAGGCGGTTACTGTTGTTCACAAGATGGTAGAGCAAACTGCTGAAGCTCTTCCAATCCCTGCTCCTGCTGCTACAGTTGTGGCCGAGCAGTTTGTCCACAATTACATCGCAACAAGAAGACCTCTGCCTGATGTCAGATCATCTAGTACGATGAAGGCAAGAGTAGGAGGTCACACAGTTTACCTATCTTCAAGCAACTATGATGATGGTCGTTTGGGAGAGATTATGATTACAACCTCGAAAGAGGGTGCGGCATGGAGATCTCTACTGAATCAATTCGCAATCGCGGTGTCTATTGGATTACAATACGGTGTACCTCTAGATGCATTCGTTAAGTCATTCACTTTCCAGAAGTTCGATCCGAGTGGAATGGTAACCGGCGGTAGTGGCCGGGTTAAGATGTCAACTTCAATTGTCGATTACATATTCCGTGAATTAGCAATTCAATATCTAGAGCGTGACGACCTAGCTCACGTCTCTGCTGAAGATATGGTGTCAACATCAATCAGCAGACCCGAGCAAACAGAAGAGGGATTGGTGCGGACTCAAGGAGAAAAGAGAGATGTACAGTTGACTCTGAATGCGGTTGCTCCATCTGAGGACGAGGATTCTCGCATCCGCCGGATGGCTCGTGAGCGTGGCTTTACTGGAGATATCTGCGACGAGTGCGGGAGTAGTCAGATGGTTCGCAATGGTACTTGCCTGAAGTGCAATGCCTGCGGTGCCACTACCGGTTGCTCCTGATTTCTACAGTAATTCGTAGGCATCAGTGCTTCTCATTTCGACCCATTTGGCAAGATTATCGAAAGATTCTGGGTTGGCTTGCTTGATAGTTTCACTAGTTGTTTGGAATGCTTCTGGAGAAACTCTAGCCTGCTCGACAATCAGATTTCCTACTCTAGAGCGACCAATTTCGGAAGATGAAAGCCAGGCCGAAGAAAGAAGTTGGGCTGGATCAGTTGGGTTAGTTGAGAGATAATCTCGAAGTCCTGATTCGACTAGTCTTTGCGTTGCTTTTTGGTTTCCTTTTGTGAGAATAGATTGTGCCCTCACAATGAATTCTTCTTCGGAGAAGCGGGCTAATCCTCCTACAAATGAGGCGCAGAGTGTCTGTATTGATTCATCCGTCTCAGAGGATAGGCGATCGGCCAAGGTAAGAGCGAGTGTTGCTTCTTGAGAATGGGTTCGAGAGAGATTTTCTGCTACCGTTCTTCTAGTGCCTATTGAGCGATGATCTGCAGATGCGATGAGAATATCTGTTGCTTCTTCCGGTGAATGTGATAGCATCTGTAGTCCTGCTCGTACATACGGGCTGCTGTCATCTTCAGTTTGCCCGAGAGCGTCGATCACACGGGAAGGGATCGCTAATATCGGACAAAGATGTAGTGAGGCAGAAAGATTCTCCAACCATTTTGGCAGAATCTTGGCTGAAGATTCTGGTTTCATCGATAGTGTATCGAGAATTGTCGTTGCGGCCATCACACCCGCAGGGTGAGGAGGGAGTGGATTGTTGGTCGACATCTCTGGAGACCATACAATTTGATGATGGCCGACGACATTCGAATATGGTAAATTTCCAGGAGTGACAGCATAAGCGATTGCTTCAAGGAAATAGTAGCAATCATCCCTGGCAACTTCTGTACCACCCAATGCTAGACCTACTAGCAAACTTGAACCAAGATACCACCTATCTGTATCTGGTACATTCTCATCTAATGCAACTGCTAGCCAGTCTCTAGTCTGAAGCGCAAGTACTCTCTCTGCAATTGCATCCGAGTTAGATGCTAGCCATTCTGATTCTGCCTCCATGGGATCTATTGAGCGACGAACATAATCCGGTAGATGTACCTCGCAAACCTCAGCTAAACGCATATTGAATCCTTGACGATCTATTGCGAAGATTCCTGCCGCCTGCCGGACCAATGATTCAGAATCTGTAGGAGATATTGCAGGAAAATCCGGTAGTTCTAGAGGAGGATTTGGTAGTGGTGCAATCTCAAATGCTTCACGCACCGCGTCCTTGAGTCTTTCATCGGTTTTCTGCCAGACTAAGGCGCTGCCTTCGCGTCTGGCCATTTGGACCGACTCAAATCTCTAGTTCGATGTTTAGGTTCTGGATGAGTTCCTTGTACCTATTTCGGATTGTAACCTCAGTGACACCGGCCACTTCAGCAACCTCTCGCTGAGTTCTGCGCTTACCGCAAAGAACTGATGCAATGTAGATGATTGAGGCAGCAATACCGGTTGGTCCTCGACCACTGGTGAGCTCCTTTTCCTGAGCCTTCTGAATCAACTCGTATGCCTTGGCTTGTACCTCAGCATCTAGGTCGAGTCCTGAGCAGAATCGAGGAATGTAATCCTCAGGCTTGGTTGGTGGAATCTTCATCTTCAATTCACGAACCATGAATCTGTATGTACGACCAATTTCCTTTCTACCGGTTCTGCTAGCATCACCGATTTCGTCGAGAGTTCGTGGATTGTTGCACTGGCGGCAAGCAGCATACAGGGATGCTGCTGCTACACCTTCAATCGAGCGACCGCGAATGAGTCTCTTCTCGACCGCTTTCTTGTAGTTGACAGCTGCAGTTTCTCGGATACTCTTTGGAAGATCTAGGCGGCTGGCCATTCTATCCAATTCTGCAAGAGCCATTGCGAGGTTTCGCTCTGTTGCATTGCTTACTCGAGAGCGCTTCTGCCACTTTCTCATTCGGTAGAATTGGGAGCGGTATCTGGAAGAGATTGTCTTTCCTGAGTAGTCCTTGTTCTGCCAATCAATATCGGTGGAAAGTCCCTTGTCGTGAAGCATTACAGTCATTGGAGCACCAGTACGTGCACGCTGGTCCCCTTGCTCGGGGCTAAACACACGCCACTCAGCGCCTTGATCGATAACCTTGTCTTCAAGGACAAGTCCACAATCTTGGCACACAATTTCACCACGAGTTTCGTCGCGGTCTAGATTTCTTGAACCACATTCATCACACTTAACAGTGTCTTCTACAAGATATTCTGACATTTCTTAATCACCTCTTTCGACCCGAAAGGTAAAATATTCGCGATGGACTTGTTATTTAAACCTTAGAGGTATGGTAAACTGGTTCTAAATGAAGGTCTGCAAGCCTGAGCATTCTTGCGCGAATGGTGAAATAGCAACAGACCTTGGCGTAGATTAAGCGAGAGGTGTTGATATACAGTCTTGGCCACCTTCCAAAGTCAATCTTAACCCTAACAAAAGGGTACTATTTTTGACAAAGGATTTGGAGTTGATTCGTAAGCAGTTGTATGAAGGTGTTAATCTTCGAATGGAAGATTTGTCTGTCGATGACTTGCTCGATGATATCAACACCGATGTTATGACCCCCGCCTGGGTATGTTTTGATCATGATCCTGCAATCTTGGCAGAGAATGCCTACGCAGGACTTCTGCATGAAGGTAGTCGTGTCTTTGAGCCACGAGCATTGATTGATGGTGGATTTGAGGTAATTGTTAGTGGACATCGAAAGGGAACTGGAAGTAGTAGAGAGACGGCCGCTCAATGTGAGAGGTGGTCAGGAATCCGTATTATCATCGCCGCATCCTTCGCTCCTATTCATGAGAGAAATAACATCAACCTAGGCCAATTAATGGGCGACCATGCAATGCTCGAGCGTCTACAGAACGGAGAGAGTATCGAACTGGGCGAGTTCACAGGGAAATACGACCCTGTGACTAAGCTAATTGTAGAGAATGGGGGAATCTTCCCATTCGCTAAGAGAATGAAGGCTGGCGATGTTGAATTGCCTGTAGTAAGTAATGAGCCAGTTCCAATGACGATGGCAGAGAAGATGATTTCCAACAAATTGCTTGGGCAGGATGGTATTCGCGGATATGTCAAACCGGGAGATGCTGTGCTTGCGCAAGTTGATGGTGGGTATTCCCATGAATTCACTACAGCTCAGGTTCACAATTTCTTGGCAGCTGAATATGGCGAGGATTATTCATTACCAAATCCGCCAAAATTTGCAGTCTTTGAAGACCATCTCTTGTATGCGACAGGGGTCGCAAGGTTTGCTAAATTTGAGGATAAGATTCAGACCTTGCGTGATTTGCAAGTAGCTTTCCAGCAGCACACGGGAGTACGCGATTATTCCGCGGTGAATGGGGTAAGTCCTGGTATTTGTCATCAAGTTGCTCGAGAGGAATTCATCGATGTTGGTGACTTCATTCAAGCCACAGATAGCCACACTTGCATGGGTGGCGCTAGTAATGCCCTGACATACGGAGTTGGTTCAACTGAGTACGCTAACTTGGTACACAACCAATTTGCGTTCGTAAAAGTTCCAGAGAGTATTAGATTCGATTTGATTGGAAGTTTAGATCCAGGTTGCACTGCAAAGGATGTAATTCTACATATCCTTTGGAAGTATGCAGCGCAATCCGATACTCTCGACCGTTCAATGGAATTCGGTGGGCCGGGATTAGCGTCTCTTTCCATGGATGAAAGAGCAACTCTTTGCAATATGGCCACTGAGTGTTCAGCAAAGACTGGTATCTGTGAGCCAGATGATTCGACTGTTGAATGGTTAATGGCGAGACGTGATGATTTGACTGAAAATGAAATTCGTTCGGCCTTCGTTCTTCCTGATGAAAATGCTGTTTACCACGGTGGCGTGCATACGATTGACTTGTCTGCAATTAGACCGATGGTAGCACATCCTGGAGACCCCGATGCGGGAATTCCATCCGACCCCACAAACGGAGCATACATCGAGAACTTAGGAGATGTGGAAGTTGATATTGCATATGCTGGTTCTTGTACAGCTGGTAAAGATGATGATTTCGCATATTACGCAATGGTGACACAGGCGGCTCTAGATGCTGGATTAACGGTAGCAAAAGATGTTGATTGTTACATCCAATTTGGTTCTAAGGCTGTTAAGGATTTGTCAGAGCGTAACGGATGGAGCGAGTTGTTCGAGCGCGCTGGTGTCAAACTAATCGACCCCGGATGTGGCGCTTGCATTGGCGCTGGACCTGGAGTTTCTGATCTCGAAGATCAAGTTACTGTCTCGGCGATAAATCGTAATTTCCAAGGTCGCTCTGGGCCTGGGAAATTGTACCTTGCAAGCCCTCTAACTGTAATGGCTAGTGCTTTCACTGGGAAGATTACTGCTTGGCATCCGGATTTGTTTGCACAGAGTTAAAGGCCCTGAGCACTCGGGCGACCTCGACCACAAGTAGGCCCCTTGTCATTCGGACTATGGGAGGACCTGGAGGGGGTATTCGCGATGGTAGATGCAGAGAAAATTGCAAGTAAACAGAAGCAAATTTCGATAAGTGAATTTTTTGAGAAGAACAAGCATTTCCTAGGATTCGACACCCTTCAGAGAGCAGTGATAACAGCAGTCAAAGAAGCAGTGGATAACTCACTTGACGCTTGTGAGGAAGCGCGAATCCTTCCAACAATAAAAGTAGAGATAAGCAAACTCAAAGGTGACAAGTTAGAGTTAATTTGTCAGGATAATGGGCCCGGTATCCCGCGAGATTCCGTTGAGCATGTGTTTGGAAAATTTCTGCTAGGATCTCGATTCCATGCGATTCGACAAACTCGTGGACAACAAGGAATCGGAATAACTGGGGTTGTGATGTACAGTCAATTGACTACAGGTTCCAAAACTCATGTAATTTCTAAAATCAAATCTGATAGTTCGGCCGTACACGTAGACCTAGGGCTAGACACTAGGAAAAATAAAGCAACCAAATCAAATGAAATTAGAGATGTTTGGTTTGAAGATGGTGAAGAGGTTGTAAACGGCCTAAAAATAAAAACTGTGATGAAGGCAAAATATCAGCGAGGAAGGCAATCAGTTCACCAGTACCTTAGGATGACAAGTATCGTAAATCCTCACGCTACTATTCAACTAACCGTACGCGATGGAGACGGTGAAATAATTGATCATGGTCATTGGATAAGAACCACAGAAAAATTACCAAGAGTGGTTGAGGAAATCAAGCCTCACCCCCATGGCATACATCTGGGTCAACTCCAGAGAATGCTCAAAGAGGCAGATGAAAGGAAGCTGACTTCCTTCCTCAGGCACAATTTCTCAGGGGTTAGTATGAGGGCTGCCAAAGAAATTCTTAGTAGGGCCGAATTAGAGGAAAGTCGAACTCCTGTTAGAATAAAGGCCAATGAAGCACAGGCCCTGTTAGACTCTTTTCAAGAAGTTAAATTACTAGCGCCGCCTACTGATTGCCTTTCTCCAATAGAGGAAATTCTCATCAAGAAAGGGTTGTCAAAAGCAATCGATTCTAGATTTGCTTCAACGGTTACAAGGAAGCCCACAGTAAGTCAAGGAAATCCTTTTCAAATTGAAGTTGGCCTTGTTTTCGGAGGTGATTTAGCAGCTGATGGCCCGATAGAAGTGCTCCGATTTGCAAATAGAGTTCCACTGATGTACCAGCAAGGTGGATGCCTCATGACAAAGGCGCTTGAATCTGTGAATTGGAAACAATATGGCCTCGACCATCCTGGTGGGAAAGGCCTACCGAAGGGGCCTGCCGCAGTGTTGATTCATCTGGCCTCCACAAACGTACAATTTACCAGTGAAGCGAAGGAGGCTGTTTCTGATAATGTAGAGGTCCACGAAGAAATTCGAAGGGCTATGCTTGAAGTTGGGCGTGGTCTGAAGAATCATCTAAAAAAGAGTAAACAAAAAAAGAAAGCTCAAGAAAAATTCGACTTAATCAACATTATTTTACCAGAGATATCAAGAAAATCAAGTGAAATGTTGGGAAGAGAGGAGCCTGATCTATCTCCAGTCATAACTCGAATCATGAATGCGGTTTTCCTCGAAGATGAAGTCTCTTGGGATAACGACGCTAAGCAGAATATTTGTTCGGTTACGATATACAATTACACCGCAAGAGCTCGAGCCTATACCCTCCTAGCAAAGTGGCCTGAAGGAGAAGGCGTGAGTATGGTCGAAAACCCCCGGGGAGGAAGGAAGGAAACCAACGGTTTGTGGGCTTGGAGGCTGGATACTCTCAATCCCGGAGAATCTGCTGAAATTCGGTTTACAGTTGAGGGGTTAACAAAGGGTGATTGGAATGAAACTGATATTTTCTTCCGTGGTAATGGTGATATTATCGGTGCTAACAAAATCGATGAAAAATTACTCGATGAAATGCGTAAAGTCGAGGCTTTGGCGGTGGCCGAAGCCGAACACTCAAGAGACGAAGATATTGGGTCCTTGGAAAGGGTATTAGACAGAGCCGAAATAATTGAGAGTCTCGATACAAGTAAGGAAGAATCTGATTCTGAAACCACACCTGCAGAAACAGAAGGAGCCTCTGTCGAGAGTGGGGATTGGGGCTCGTTGGCTATGGAGGATGATGTTGAATGAGTGCAAATGGATACACAAAGGAGCAGGTAATTGAAGCTCTACACGATATAGCTGGTGAGATGCATAACAAGATGCTCAAGGGAGATCCTCCCACTATGACACTGCCTGTAAGGACAAAGCAGAACATTTCCTTTGACTCTAAACTCGGCGTTTACAAATACGGGAAGAAGAGGTCTACTAGAGACGCTACCTCCCTTGGAAGTGCAAGACAATTGTTGCGTGCCCTGCACGTTACAGAATTTATCGAGGAGATGATCGAAGCGGGAAAATCTTCGACATTAAGAGAAATGTACTATATTTCGGAAGGGTGGGGGCATGGAAAATTTGGTTCTCAAAACGAAAGTAACAATCT
>DAMG01000098.1:0-5398 GCA_002497025.1 Euryarchaeota archaeon UBA126 | reverse complement strand
AACATTACCTTCGAAGAAAGAAATCGACGAGGCGAATGGATGCGGATAAATTGTCGTGACGACGTTGGGGATTCGGGTTACGGCGTCCCTTACAATGTCGAGCTTGAGAAATTACGCTTAGTCGACCATGATGTCGATTTTGTAATGGCTATAGAGACTGGTGGAATGTTTGACAGGCTGGTCGAAAATGGATTTGATGAATCGTCTCGATGTGCTCTAGTTCACCTCAAGGGCCAGCCGGCTCGTTCCACTCGTAGAATCATTAAGAGAATGAATGAAGAATGGAATTTGCCTGTTCTAGTCTTCCTCGACGGCGACCCTTGGTCTTACAGAATCTATGCGTCGATCGCTTATGGTGCTATCAAAACCGCGCATATTTCAGAATATCTTGCAACACCAAGCGCTGTTTATCTTGGGATTCGGGCAGGAGATATTGAGTCGTATGACTTGCCTGCTGATGACTTGTCGAGTAAGGATATTCAAGCACTGAATGCAGAATTAAGTGACCCGCGATTTGCTGATGCTGAATGGCAAGAGGAAATCAAACTGATGCTTGAATTAGGAAAGAAAGCTGAGCAGCAGTCACTCGCGAAGTATGGTTTGGATTTCGTAACTGATACCTATCTTCCAGAAAAGCTTGCGGAAATCCTAGGGCGATAATGAGACCAAGCATCAAATGTGAGCGCTCACTGAGTAAGGTGTGGCTGTGAACTTCCGACGGGTTGCGAAGTGGTCTTCTGCAATCTCTGTGCTGTTGCTAATCACATTCATGGCGGTCCTACCCGGTACTTATGAGAAAATGGAACCAATGCTGGATCCAGAACAACAAAATGTGGCGCGGCTTGAAGCAGGAGAAAGTGCCTCAGTAGATTTTGTCGGCGGGCATGTCTACGTTGCACTAAGGGTGAGTGAAGATGGGAATGACCCCGTTGCGGAATTGCGTTTGTTTGATGAAGAGAATCAGGAATTCTCTGGAGATAGCCCCACCAGATTACATGTTGAAAGATTTGTGAACGGAACTTCATATGCCCCAGTAAGGGTCTTTTGCTTTCCAAATGGGTGTGATAGTGGCACATACACCCTACATAATGAGGGGGATTCAGTACTATGGTTGGTGGATGATTCCGCATCTGACTTTGAGTTTTTTACGGAGCCATTGGTATTAGCGACCTTTGCTACATGTTGCTTAGGAGTGATGAGTGGAATTATTGCATTGATTTTTGCAATATTGATGTTCCAAAATAAATCAAACCAAGATGGGAAACAAGTTAGTGGGTTGATTATCGATGGGCGAGTAATGACCACCGATGAACTCTATCGTGCACATCAGGAACAGAATAAGGAGGTATCAGATGTGCCAGACCCATTCGTTAGGAGTTCGACTAATACTCAAGCCATCGAGGCAATATCTGATGAAAATGATTTGCAAATTGGAGAAGAAGAAGGCGAGGATGCTTGGAAGGGCTGGGACGAAGGTTGAGTGAAATTAGGTATTTTCATTGCACGCTTGGGTTTTTATTCCCCCTTCCACTACACAACCTTGAGTTGGTAAGTCGTGGTGGACTTTGATGAGGCTCTCAACATCCTTGAAAACAAGGCACGTCGAGCAATTTTGAAGCGTTTAGCTAAGGAGCCACACTACCCTTTGCAGTTGTCCGAATTACTTGAAATTAGTCAACAGGCCGTGGTAAAGCATCTGAGGGTTCTAGAAGAAGCTGGATTCGTTGAATCTGAAAAAGTGCCTTCCGTCAAAGGAGGCCCTCCTAAGAAGATGTACACTGTCAATCAATCATTTTCGCTAAGGCTCGATTTAGGACCTAACCTGTTCCGTGCTGAACACAGAACTATGCCCAAAGGTGGCCCTATCCGTTTGTCGTCCAATCTTCCGGGAGATTTGGATTCTGTAGTTGACAATATTGGTACTCGAAGGCGGCTGCCATTAGTTGAGGCCATGTCGATGCTTTCCGATATGGATAAGGCACTTGAGAGAATTGATGAGCAGAGAGATGCGATAATCGCCCTACACCAGCAGGTAATGCAGAAAGTTGCCCCAACTATCGACGAATCCTCTGAAACCTACGAAGAAAGGCAGCTTGCCCATGCTATGCTGAACCATCCAAGAAGGCCTTTGGATCTGGACTTATTTTCCCAAGGATTACGTATCCAATCAATGGATGCAGAAGTTATGATGGAGGGTCTTCGTGAAAGATTGCTACGTGACTTCGCCTCCAACACAGGCAGCCTAGTGGCTGCTCGTGAGGGGACGCCACTTCCATGGTGGCTGGCCCGCTAATTCCAATCAGAAGACTTGGTCGTCATCGCTTAGATTAGCCATTAGGCTGCTCTTTTCTGCGAAGCGTGCTAGGGCTTCCATTCTGCGTCCGTACATGACTACTCCTGCAACCCACATCAGAGCTATCGTTGCGCCTAGAATTATTGCAGGAACCGAATATATGGCCACAATCTCTACACCAGTATCGAGTACTCCCCAATTTGACCCCATTTCTCCACCAGGAACTGCCATTATGTTGTTGTCTTCGTCGGATTCAACGATATTATTGTCTGGGTCAACTACTACAATCACGTCGTGAGTTCCGGCCTTTACTAGGTACAGAAGGGTAATCTTTGGTGGGGAATCGTCCCCATTCGTCCCAACCGGCATGACTGCCTCAATTAGTTGCCTGTAGGCGACATTTTCCTCTAGACAGCCATTCTTCTCAATCGACCTCTTTGATTGATCAACACAGAGAATGATATTAACATCGGTCGCGTGTATATTTCCAATATTTTGGATTTCTACAGTTACTGGAAGCATCTCTCCAACCTTGGCTTTAGTAGAATCAACCTCGACACTCATAATTTCCAAATCTGGCGCTCTCAATCGGAGCTCGAGGATTTGTTCATTTGTATCACAGAATGGGTGAACAAGGTCTGGTAAGCCATCTTCGTTTTGGTCGATGGTACAGGAATCCTCCCAAATTGGTGTCTCATCATGGTCTCCGTCTATTTCGGATGAGCCGAAGGCGGATTGGACCTTGATTCCTATCTCACGGTCTTGTAATGTGGCACCTGAATCTATGTCAATTATCGCAACAAGTTGTAACGTAGTATACGCAGGCATAACGGGGAGCATTACCGTCCCTGCCGATGTCCCAACTGCTGTCGTGTAGCAGTCATTTTCTGGAGGGTCCTGCCCAACAGTCAATTGAACACATGGGCGTTCGATTGGGAATTCGGTATCGAATCCTTCAATCAGAGCATAATTGACAGTCCAACCACTCAGGGTGTTCATACCTGGAATAGGGTCCCAGCCAGCGGTATTCTGAGTGTGATTATGTATCGACGGGTGATCATCGACGTTTCCAAAGTTACTGACATTCATTGTGAAGCGCACGGTTCTACCGGGTGCGGTGGTTTTGATTCGTGATTCGATAGCTGGATCTAGTTCTATTCGCATGTCGTGGAATTCTACGATTTCAACATTCAGAACAATTGTATCTCTCAACTTGGTTCCATCATATGGTTCCTCACTCAAGACATCTAGGCGTACGGTGTATTCACCTGCGTAAGTCTTCTCTGGGACATTAATGTGGATGGCTACTTCTTGAGATTCATCTCGAGGGAGTTCTTCGAAAATTACTCTTGGAATTTCAATATCCCAAACAGCCGAGGCTCCGTTTGAATCGATTATTGAATTAACCGCAATATCATATCTGTCCGGGCCATTACCTGTGTTTTCTATGATCGTATCGAGTTGGAAGGATTCGCCTGGGTGCAATTCCAAGTTGGTTTGCGGAACTGATGCTTCTAAGTCGTAGACTTGGATTACATTTGTCACCAATACAACTGAATCTCTAACTTTAGGTGCTCCTTCTAGGTTGGCCTTGACGGTGACTGATTCGCCCAGCCCAGCCGTGGCATTGTATGGAGCGCACATTATTGCAGTAACAGTATAGGGTGTTTCGATTATACCCCAATATCTTGGATCATTATCTCCAATTCCGTTACCACCTGGAGCATCGGCGAAATCTAGGTCAACTACCCAGTTATCATAACGCCAGGTCGATTCTGAAATCTCAGGGGGTCTTTCATCGGGGCCGCCCGGGGTTGTAAAGACAAGGAACCCGGGTGTGTAGTGCTTGGTGACTTCTATGTCGAATTCGGCACACTCACCAGGTAGAACATGCTCGTTTGTATCTCCTAGATTGAAAATAATATTACCAGAGCTTCTTATCGATACATTGACCCATAATTCGAGTACATCAAAAGTTCCTCTATCGATCGATAATACAGGTTCCCCAGTAGACCATCCTTTCAGATATATCACGAATGTTCCTGGTTCTTGAGAGGTTGGAACGCTGACTTGCAAGTTACGCGTTACCGATTGGGTTGGGTCCAAAGAAAGTGAGGTTGGGAAAGAAACTCCCCAACCGAAAGGTAAGCCCCATTCAGTTTGGCCTTCATGAGTGGTTGGATCGTAGAAAGCAAATGTATCGTAGACATTTCCTGTATTCGTTACGGTAATTGAGAATATTGCCGATTGTCCCTGTTCTACGTCTACCTGATAGTGACTGGTATCCAGATTGATTCCATGGACTACGTCCATCAAAGTCAAAGTAAGTCTCTCATCATTAATCGCTGGATCTTTGTGAGATACGACGCTTACAGTGATTGCGGCTAGTTCGTCCGCATTGGCTTGATAGATAGTAGGTGCGCGCACGCGCATGTATACCGGTACTACATCTCCGCCACGCAGGAATACAGGTGTTGAGTCGAAAATTGGAGTGTGGTTTGTTGAGAAGAACAAGGTCACAGTCCAATTATTTGGAACGCCTAGCAAACTTACTGTGTATGAGTCAGCGACAAGTTCTGCAGGCCCTGGAGTTGGGTTTGAGATAGTCATGTTGTAAGTTGTCTGCTGGCCGGGCTCAATGGTGTGATAGAAGGTCTCATCTTCAGCTAAATCTACTGCAACTAGACCTGTTAGAACGTGAACATAACACAGGGTGTATTTTCCTTGGTTATTATTTTCATTACACCGGTTGGTATCTGCCCAAGCGATATGTACTCCACTGCCTAGGTCGTTGGCGAATGCAGGCGGCTGACCTAGATCTGGCGCATAAGGTGAGTTAGGGCCTAACTTATCAGAATCCCAAGTTGAGATTTCATGAAGTTCCCATTCCTCGATTATTCCCGAAGCCAACGAATTTAGTGGGAAGCCATTCGGGTGAGCATCGTTGGTATGGTTTAGACGTGTGTACATGATTGTCTCGCCCTGAGTCTCGTTGCTATTGTCGAGCCATGCAATATGCACGTTGTCAAAAGAATCGGTGAGAATCTCAGGCATGTGCGAATTAGCACCGAATGGCCTCTGACTATCGATATTGTTGAGCCCCTC
>DAMG01000016.1 GCA_002497025.1 Euryarchaeota archaeon UBA126 | reverse complement strand
TCAAATGATTCAGCCAGATCTAAGCGCCTGCACAAACGAATTCAGCATTCCACTAACCGGTGGAGAAGCGGAAGGTGTTACGATTACTTACACTGATCACGATGGTGACGGACTTGTCTCGCCTGGAGATGAGATGTCGGTTGAATGGGGCGATTATGATGGTGAAGAGATTGACAAGATGGAAATTTACGACACCTATGCGTCCCAGTATTCATCAGAATCAGCAGCTATGCCACCTGTATTGCCCGGGTTTGGTGCAATACTTGGCGCTCTGGCTCTTCTAGGTGCAGCTATAGCTAGTCGAAGAGACTGAATTCATAATTAGCCACTAATGACGAGTTCCGTAGGAACTCGGATTGCAAGACCGGCGGGTTGATGACCCGTCCCTTGTCTTTTCGCACCGTGACTGAGGCGGGGCTACCCGAGGAGACTGAGAAGGACAGTCTCGACAGAGAGTTAGACTTGATTCGTGCTCGGCGTGAAGGTGACAAGAGATTCTTTCGTGGAGCCTTCGAAGACTACACTCTACTTACTGGGTTAATTATCGGGGCTGTATTCTTTGGTGGTGTCTTCATCATGTCATCAGGTTGGGTTGCATCTGACTCAATTGTAATTGACAAGACCCTTTCAGCCACACCTCTAGACCCAGGGGATGAATGTGTTGACAAGAGGGGTGAAGTTTGGTTCAATGTCTTCTACGATGTTGATGGACACGTAATTAAGGTGATTTCTCATAATGTCGACCCTGAAATTCAAACAGTAATCGGGATTGCAATTGTGATTTCGGAAGCTGAATCGATTACTTTACTCCAAGGTGGCTTTGGCGACCAAGAACTGGAATACGATCCAGATGATTTAGAAAATGGTCATTACAACGCATCTGCATCAATTTGGCAAGTTACTACTGAGTCCAGTTTAGAAGATATGAGCCAGGAAGAATTACAGTTATTGGTGGACTCTTCCGGAGTTAATCTAGAAAGCAAATCATTCGAAATAGAAAATTCCGCTCATGTAGAAATTATCGATGACGACCCTCGTTCCTGTTGGACAATTCAAGGGTTGGGCAATTGGGGCTGGATAATGATGGGTGCCGAATGGGTAGGTGGCCGTGAGGCTGCTATGCTAACGGGTGGAAGTGCCGGTATCCCAGCATGGTGGATGGCAATGGTATCTCTTGGAATGTCGCTGTTTTTCCTCTGTGTACAATATCCTCTGATGCACAAGATGTATCATCGTGACACAGATGATATATTGAATGACAAACAACTTACTAGACTGATTAGTCGAACTTTACGTCAGTCTACAGAAAAGTTGCATATTGACATCGATGTTGATAAATTAAAGATGCAATTGAGAACAATTTCGATAGATGTCATCGTACCCTATACTACTCTCTCTACTACAATTCAACAACCATCAGATATCCGTGCAGTATTAACAAAGAGCCTGCTCGAGGAGTTCGCTGTATTTGGAGAAATGAAGCCACTTCAGATGAAAATTGTCTGTGTAGATGAAGGAACTCATGAATCTCACGAAGGAAATAGACGTTCATTGGCTTTAGGGGAAATACCTGTATTAATGGAAGATTATTCTGAATTTTTCGTCAATATGAGTACATATGGCTGGTTAGAGGTGGCTGCGAACAACAGCCTAAATCGCTGGTTCAAGAAACATGATTTGGTAGATTATGGAACTGCTGTGTTGTCTGATGAAGACGCAGTATTTGTTAGAGTAATTTACAAACCAGTTACACGGTTTTCCTATTTCCTATTCAAGCCTACATATCAGGATATGCAAGAGGATCTACATGCTCACTTAAGCAATGATTTACAGAATTATCTTGACGGGAAGGTGCTTATTGTCAGCGCTCGAAATGAGAAGGCTACGCTTTCGGATAGGGCGATGGCAGGTAGAGTAGAAGATCCAACATTGGGCGCCTATGGAATAGCACGAAAGGGCTCATTATCCGAGGGAGTTATTGGAGGTCTTATTCCTGCAGCCGTAGTACCAAATGATGGAAAAGAAGAATTGGTTGGTGAGGCACTTGTTGCCCGACAGGGCGGAATAACTGGAGCATTACTACAAAATCCATTCATGGGAGATATTCTATCTGGTGTAGAATATATTGCAAATAAGAATCAGGATAGAATTGAGAAGTATGGGTTTTGGTTCCTTATTGTCTTCGTTTGGATACCCTTCATGGCTAGCGGAGTTCTAGTTGGTGCTATGTTAGGACTTGTTGCTAGAATGCGCTTCCAAAGAGTATTGGCGGCTTGTTTGATGGGAGGCACTGCAGCATCTCTGACTTGGGCATATACCGCCAAGGGGATTATAGAATTCATGGAAAGATATCACGCAGAAGCATTCATCCCATTTGTGATTCTACTCGCAATTGGATTTACATTGATGCATCTTCGTCGTAACAAGAAGAAGCGTAGAGAAGAATTGTTCCGTGAGTCTATGGCATTCTTCGCTGGCTCATCTGATTCAATTTAAGATTCCAAAAATAGGTTAAACTTGGTGAAGAGTATGACAGATAATCTAGTAGAAATTGAAGGAATGAAACGATATTATGAGATGGTTTCTGGCACCGTAAAGGCCCTCAATGGAGTTGATTTACAAGTCAAGGAAGGCGAACGAATTATCCTTCTAGGTCCTTCGGGTTCCGGAAAAACAACCCTACTAAATTGCATAGCTGCATTAGATAGTCCGACTGCTGGACAATACAGTTTTGCAGGCAAAGATGTACCTCGAACTCCAGAAATTATACCAAGATGGTGGAACCCCATTCCTCCTCTCAAAGGCTTGGGTAGATTCAACAGAATCGCTGAAATATTCCGTTATTTCAACAATATTCCTCTGCGCTTGCTTTTCTATCCGTTACATTATTTCACTTACTCTAAGCCTCTAGCTAAGGCTAGTGAAGAAGCCACCTCTTTCCGAAGAGAAAATATTGGTTACGTATTCCAATTTTTTAACCTGTTACAAGACCTAACCGTGCTTGAAAACATTCTGTTGATTCAGGAATTGGCTGGAGGAAGAGATGAGAATCGCGCGAGAGAATTACTGGCCCTCGTTGGTTTAGAAGAAGAAGTGGATCGTTTCCCTACAGAGATTAGTGGAGGGCAACAACAACGTGTTGCTATTGCTAGAAGTTTAGCAAAGAGGCCTAAGTTATTGCTTGGAGACGAATTAACTGGCAACCTAGATACAAAGACCTCTTCGATGGTCATGGAAGTACTAGTCAAAGCCTGTGAAGCAGAGAATATCACTACTGTTTTTGTTACTCATGATGAATCGCTTACAAAATATGCAACAAGAATAATCAGACTCGACAGTGGAGTCGTTATTTCCGACGAAATCGTTTGAGGTGATAGCATGAAAGCACTGTTGACAAAGAGGCTTTTTCGAAGCCTTTGGCGTAGTAAAATACGATTGGTTGCGGTAGTCCTTATCATAATGGTTGGAGTGATGTCGGGTATAGCATTCGGTCATTACGCACACATGACAACAAACATGTATTCCGAAATCTATGAAGATTCTGAAAATGGAGTGAATTTGGCCGATATATGGGTTGAAAATCCAAGGGATATTTGGGATTTAGAAGAATCTGAAAATCTATGTGAAGAAATTTCACTTCAATGGGCAAATTCTCAACTACCTATGGTAGAATGTGAACCCCGTTTAGTTCTCGAAGGCCTATTGATAGCTACAGAAGATGATGGTTCAGAGCGGCTGGTGCCAGGTGTTTGGCATGGTATTGATGAGGGCGATGTCGATCGAGTTTGGATGCCTGATGATTCATGTTGCGAGGGCCGTCTTGCTGAATCTCATGATGAAATAGTGCTCGATGCCCATGTAGTTGAGGGCTTAGGTGTCGAGTTGGGTGATACCATTACAATTGGTGCAGGTCAGGGAATCTTGAATTTCACAATAGTAGGATTTGGGTATCACCCAATGCATCTTTATTTCGCAGCACCAGGGTCAATAGTTCCCGCTGAATCTGGTACTTTTGCAGCAGGGTACCTAACTTCATCAGGATTAGAAGCATTGGCAAACGTATCTGCAGGGACTGCAAATATGCTATTGATTGATGTTTTGGATACTCCGGAATATGATTTAGAATCGACAGATGAGAAAGAAGGCGAAGAACTCTCTGCAATTATTGATTCGATGACAATTACAGTTACTGACATCGACCAATCGGCAATCATCTATGACCGTTCAGGAATAGAATCAGTTGAATTACTTAGGGCTGATGCTGAAGGTGCAATGAAAACATATCCAGTAATTACAGCAATGCTGGTACTAGTTGCTGGAATTACAATATTCTTGAGTCTACAAAGATTAATTCAATCTCAAGCAAGAGAAATTGCGATTCTCAGAACGTTAGGAATCCCTCGTTCAGCTATTATGCCCTCTTACGTTTTAGCGCCTATGGGGATAGGTTTGTTTGGAATAATTCTTGGAATTATTGGTGGTATTTTCGTGGGTTCCCCTGCTATGGAATTAGTTTATGAAGAAATTATGGGAATCCCAATTATAGGTGATAATTATTCATTTATGCAGGTCTTTGAAATTTCGATAATCACAATGATTCTTGTAATGTTTTCAGGGATTAGACCTGCCTGGCAAGCTGCTAATTTAGACCCCTTGAAAGTCCTCAGGGGGCAAGTCGAAGTGAAGTTATCATCTAAAGCAATTCAACAATTCACCTCGAAACTTCCAACCACAATTGGACTCACAATCAGGTCAAGTACCCGTAAACCAATTCGTTTGGCTTTCACTTTCTTTGCAGTTGGATTATCGATGCTAATTCTCGGCTCAATGCTATTTATGATGAATTCAATGGAGGATGTTTTCATCGGCAATGCTGATGAGAGCTCCAACTGGGATCAACAGGCAATAGTATATCCTGGAATGGAAGTAGAGATTGTTGAATGGGCTGAAGAAAACTCAATCGATTACGAATTATTGCTTACCCTACCTGCAAATCCTGATGGAGATTCCCGACAATTAGTAGCAATGGGTTTGGATGTATTTTCAACTTCAGGAAATCAAGCTATGCAGACATTGAGTTTGATTGAAGGAGATTTGCCGAATCAGGGCAGTGACCCTCCAGAGGCATTAGTTGACGAAGGAATTCAACACTTCCTTGGATGGGAAGTTGGAGAAGTGCAGGCAATCAGATTTGGTTCACAACTTGTTGAGTTCAAGATTACCGGAATAACGGAGGGGGAGATTGCTAGAACGGTTTACTTTAATCGAGCAGATTTGGCTTCCCAAGTTGACCTAGAGACTACCTCAGTATTCTTGACCTATCCTGAGGAGTTTAACAGAACAAATGAGTTAGGAGATATGTCGATTGGAATTATCGATAAACAACAAACTATTGATGCGATGGAATCACTGATGGAACAGCAACAAGTTTTCTTCATTTCAATTCAATTCTTAGGAATCGTAGTCGCAATTGTGGTGTTGTTTAACACTCTAATTATCAACTTAGCAGAGCGAGATTTGGAATTAGCAACACTCAGAGTTCTAGGCGCACCGATTAGTAGAATTGGTTCAATGATGCTTGGTGAACACTTTGCTATTGGTTTGATTGGCGGAGTTTTGGGCGCTATATTTTCAATTCTTGGAACTCAATGGATGATTAGCAGTTTAGTACAATGGTCGTTCTATTTCAAAGTCGATGCTGATCCTTTGATTTCTTCATATCTGGTTGGAATTGTATTATTTATCTCGGTCGCATTAACTCCGGTAGGTATGTGGAGAGTACATAGAATGGACCTTGTTGAAAAGGTCAAAGAATTTTCAAATTGATGCTGGTGATTTGATGCGAGTAGTGACTTGGAATGTTAATGGAATCCGGGCTGCTATTCGAAAAGGCATGGATGATTGGATGGCTAAAATCGATGCAGATGTTTGGCTTCTACAAGAGGTAAGGGCATTACCTGAACAATTACCTAAGGATTGGGATTTACCTTCTGGGCATGAAGTTGTTTGGCATCCTGCAGAAAAAAAAGGCTACTCGGGAGTGGCCTCGTTTTCGCGTTTGGGGATGGAAGAAATTGCAAGAGGGATTGATACTGATTTAGATCCTGATGATTTGGAAGGAAGAGTCCTAACCACCAAATCTGGAGGGTTGACTTGCATCAATATCTACCTGCCTAATGGGGGGTCCGGTCCAGCGAGACAGACCTACAAAGACCAGTGGTTGGAGGATTTGTTGATTTGGGCTAAACAGTATCTGAATTCACCTGAGCCTGTTGTTTTGGTTGGTGATTTGAACATTGCACACACGGAGAATGACATATGGAACCCAAGCGGAAATCGCATGATATCTGGTTTCCTTGACCATGAGAGAGAATGGTTCAGCCGCTTCCTTGACAGTGGCTGGTATGATTTACATAGAATTCATTTTGGAGACAGAAAAGGACCCTACACATGGTGGTCGAATAGAGGTCAAGCAAGGGCTCTTGACAGAGGTTGGCGCATCGACTATGTTCTGGCCAACGATGCTGCCTTTTCGGCTTTTGAATCCGCACAAGTAAGTCGTCAAGCAGGCTTAGATTGCTCAGATCACGCTCCACTAATCATTGACTTCAAATTCTAATTTTCGAGACGATTCCCAATGCAAGATATTCAAACTCTCAGTCAACCAATCCGTCGCCATGACATAGATTGGCTCAGAGTGATGCTATTTGCTCTGCTAATTTGGTTCCATTATGCAGTATTCTCTTTGGGTCAACTCGAAGGTGAGAAGAGTTCAATGGAATTATTCAATCTACCATTATTCGTTGTAATTTCAGTCATGCATCAATGGAGGCTAGCCGCATTATTCGTGATTTCAGGTATGGGCACAGCATTCGCTTTCCGGAGGAGATCTTGGCAACAATATATCCGAGAAAGAGGAACAAGATTGGGCCTTCCACTTCTCTTCGGAGTCTACATTCTCTGGTTTGGTATTTTTGAATTTAGAAAGAAAACCGCGCTGTTGTTTACAATATTTCCCGGTGCAGATGAGATGCCCTATGGGCACCTTTGGTTCATCTACAATCTACTCATTTACTCCGTTCTTTTGACACCTTTATTCTCCCATGTGAGAAATAATCCAGATGGCTTAGTTTTACGTCTTGTTCGTTCGATTTTACGGGTTAAGTGGGGCCTTGGAATTTTGCTGCTACCGCCTCTTATTCTGGCCTTGAATGGAATTTTGTTCAAACCATGGCATTTCGGCGAAGTAGGTATGTGGTGGGAATTCCCTCGATACATGATTTACTTCTTATTCGGATTCCTGTTGATCTCTGCTAGAGAGGAATACTTCCCAGCCTTGGATTCTGTACGTATACCAGTTACCATCATTACTCCAATATTGGCAATATTGTGGTTCATCATGAATGAAAGTAGTACGATTCCTTCGGTAATGGAAGGGGGTTGGGTTGATCGTGGTTATGCAGCATTCTCTGCCACTGCAACAATTGCCTCATTTTTGCAATCCTTTCACGCATGGTTTTGGTGTTTACTAATTTTTAGTTGGTCTTCCAAATTGTTGAATAAACCCCACAAATGGCTTTCTTACCTAAATGAGGCTGTATATCCAACATACATCGTTCACATGCACCTGACTTTCCTTCCGATAGCTATCTTGGGTGCTATTGGCTTGGGATACTATTCTGGAATGGTTATTGGTACAATCTTCGTTTTGATTGCTGTAATGGTCTGCTTCGAAATAGTTCGACGGGCTAGATTCGCTCGGATATTTTTCGGAATCAAAGGTGGAAGAGAAGTTATCTACAAATTATTCCCATACAACAAAATTGAGGAAGATGGACTGAAAATTTTCATTGAAGTAATATTCCATGGAGTGACATTTGTAATGACAATTGGATTGTTGATATTCTTAATTGCTGCAGGAGCAATTAGTTAATTCAATGTCTAATTACTGAGATATATTGCCCACGCTCCCTTAGGGAGCGGATAATTATTGCAGTTTTTCGAAACGCATCCTTTCAAGTGAGGGAGTGTAGGCGGAATTCCATGGCCGAGACCCTATTCGAGAGGTTGGCTCGCTTACTTCCAGATGGGAAGGGTGTTTGGATTCCTATGGATCATGGCATATCTGGTTATCCAGAAAAGGGTCTTGAAAGGATGGACGAAGTCGTCGATTCATGTATCGAAGCGGGCGCCGATGCAATTGTTCTCCAGAAAGGCTCCTTGAGTCATCACTTTGAGAGGACCGGATGGAATCGCTTTGTTTGCCACGTCTCTGTTTCTACCCTACATGCTGGTGAACGTGCAGGAGAAAAAGTGCGAGTAGCATCCGCAGAAGAATGTCTATTTCGAGGAGCAACGGGATGTTCGGCTCAGATTAATCTCGGTGATGAATACGAACCGGAAATGATTGTTGAAATGGGGGCCTTAACCGGCGAAGCAATTTCCCTCGGAATGCCTGTGCTAGGTATGGTATACCCTCGAGGGCCAAATCTAATTGTCTCTGATGATGACAATACTGGAGGGATTGCTCACGCGGCAAGAGTTGCTTGGGAACTAGGTTGTGATGTTGTCAAAGTTCCATGGACAGGTGACGCAGAATCTTTTGCTGAAGTATGTGCGGCAGTGCCTATTCCAATTCTAATTGCTGGCGGTCCACGTGGAACTTCATTCACAGAATTACTCGATATTGTCGAGCAGTCAATTTCGGCGGGCGGCGCCGGAGTATGTATGGGAAGACAGGTATTTGGGGCAGATAATCCAGCCTCTCATATTCAGGCTCTAAAAGCGGTAATTCACGAAGGAAAGACTGCCGTCGAGGCTGCAGAACATTTGGGGTGATTACTTGCAGTTGTGGCTTGAAAGTGAAGAATCCTCGGATTTTTCTCTTAGGGCTGATAGGGTTTGGAAATCTTCAGACCACGATGTGGCCGAAGTTCACCTGGATGATTTCCATGGCCAAGATGAGGCAATCTCACTTGTTGGTATGATTGATTGGATTTTGGTTCGATGTTCGGATTGGACAATGATTCCTCTAGAGAACATCGTTGCCGCAGCTGCAGGAAGTGGAACTAGAATTGCAGCTGCAATTTCACAAACCGTAGATCTTAGCGGAGCTGCCTTCGCACTGCAACATGGAGTGGATGCATTATTGCTTCACGCTGATGAAGAATTGTGGAACGCCGCAGAGGAGATATCTGGAGAGAGGAATTCAGTTCAACCTAAAAGTGGAAAAGTAACTGAATCACTTGTTTTAGCAAATGTTACTAATATAGAATCAGGGGGTGTTGGTGAACGAATCTGTGTTGATTTGACAGAGAGGCTATCCGATGGAGAAGGTATGCTAATCGGGTCTTCTGCAAATGCATTAGTTTTGATTCATGGAGAAACCCTTCCCTCCGAATTTGTTCCTTCTAGGCCATTTCGTATTAATGCGGGGGCAGTTCACGCCTACTGCTTGATGGCTAATGGCTCAACCAAATATCTCAGCGAATTGACTTCAGGAGATCAAGTAGCAATCGCAAACGTCTCAGGAGAAACCCGTAGCGCTACTATTGGCCGCCTGAAAATCGAAAGAAGGCCATTTCTTTTGATTAGATTTGATTGTGATAATCAATCGGCACAAGTGTTGGTACAACAAGCCGAAACTGTTCGATTCATCAATGAAGAAGGAAACATCAGTGTCACCTCAATACAGGATGGAGACAAAATCGCTGTACGTCTTTCCTCGGGTATGCGACACATTGGTCGAGAACTCGCAGGGGAGATGAATGAAAGATGAAGGTCTACGGTTCTGGTCGAGCTCATGGCGGAATCAGCCTACTGCATGCTCTTGGTTGTGGAAATGGTAGTTCAACGCCGATTGATCTTTGGACACATGTTGGTTTAGTGGAAGGTACATCAATCTCTGAGGGAGATGAACACAAATTGCTTCAACTACTATTAGAGGCTTGGAAAGAACGAGATTTACCGCTTCCTCCAGGACAAATTGGATGGCTTGTTAAGTCGGATATACCAAGCGGTATGGGTCTGAAATCTAGTTCAGCATTATTGATGGCAGCAATTAATGCACTATCTGCAGGTAATTCTGTAATTCTTAGCGATAATGTGACATTCAATCTTATTTCAGCAATTCAAATAAAGGCTGGTTGCAGTATCTCAGGGGGTAAAGATGACATCGCAGTTGCTAACTATCCTGCTACTTGGATAGTTGACGCAAATGCAGCAACTGGAAATGGATTATTGCAACAAATTGAATTTCCGGAAAAGGAAGTAATAATCGTACTAAGAGATATGCGAAAGGGAGTAGTCGAAATACAATCATTTGAGAATCTTCGTACAAGGTTTGAACAAATTGTTTTGCAATTGAGAAATGGCTCTCCAATCAATGCCTTTAGGATGAACGGACAAGCGGTCGCAGAGGCCTTGAATGATCAAGAGGCATTACAAATTTGCGAAGATATCGAAATTCTATTTGGTTGTCCTGCTGCGATTTCGGGTTCCGGACCAGCAATCGCAGTTCTTTGTGAGGCCGAGCAGGCAGATTTGGTGAAGGAACATATCAAATCTAAAGGGTTAGAATTCATTCACACACGAACTCATCATGGTGTTGACCTTCACTGGGAGAGAGATGAATGGGAATGAGATTAGGAGATTCGATTCGTGTGACTCTCTTCGGAGAAAGTCATGGTAGATGCGTAGGCGCATTGGTCGAAGGGATTCCTGCCGGAACAGAAATCGATTTACAGGCACTAAACGAGGATATTGCAAAGAGAAAGCCTGGAAGAAAAGGCCTCAGTAGGCGTACTGAATCGGACGAATGCGAGATTCTTTCAGGTGTTCATGAAGGTAAGGCAACAGGTTGGCCAATTGTATTGCTTACTTGGAATTCTGATGCTAAATCTAAGGATTACAGCTTCCTCCCTGATCAACCACGTCCGGGACATGCTGACCTTCCAGAAATGGTACGTACAGATGGCGCAGCAGACTTGAGAGGAGGTGGCTCACAATCAGCTAGATTGACCTACGGATTAGTAACTGCAGCCAGCCAATTAAGGGGGTTATTGAATCAAGCTGGCTGGAGAGTTGATGCTCATTTACACAGTGTTGGTGATTTACATGCTAAACCATTGTTCCAACTAGATAGAGATACAGAACCTCCCGAAGGTTCGACAATGGCTCGGTTGAATTGCCTGGATTCAGAGGCTGCTGAATCATTCTCGAACTGTATCGAAGAAGTTAGAATGAATCAAGACTCGGTCGGTTCGAGTGTTGAGTGTATAATCGAAGGATTACCAATAGGTGTAGGTGAGCCTTGGTTTGATGGCCTAGAACCGGCTCTAGCGCGAGGTATGATGGCTATCCCTGGTGCTCGTGCTGTTGAATTTTCTAGAGGAGTTCAAGCATCAAAGATGAGAGGTTCTGAGCATAATGATGCATGGCATTTTGATGGCGATAAACCCGAGTTAGAAGGTTCAGAATCTGCTCAAGCAGATGGTGCACTCGGTGGCAGGTCAACCGGTGCCCCGATTCGAGTGGTTATCCACTTCAAACCACCAAGTAGTATATCCCGTGAACAATCGACTCTGCATCTTCCTAGTGGGGAAAAACGCCCACTACAAGTCGGTGGAAGGCATGACCCTGTATTGGGTCCTCGGGCGGTTCCAGTTGTCGGGGCTATCGCTAGACTGGTTGTAGCAGACTTGGGGATGATTGGTGGGTTCCTAAATCCAGAGTAGATTAGGCGCTTACTTGTTTGCTCGGCCTTCTTGCATTTGCTGTAGGCGTAGAGGTAGGTTTACTGCAAATGCGGCTGCGATAACCGTGAACACCATGGCTGTTCCAAGCGCTACACCGTATACCGAAGTTAATTCCACGGACTCTCTCAATCTGTTTGCTTGAACGCTATCGAATATACCGACCATTGCAGGGATAATTAGGTTGATGAGAAGAGTTAGCAAGGCTACTATTCCTGCAACAACTGGAGTAATTCCAATCGCTCGGTAATATTGCCTGATGATTTTACCTTCTCCCATTACGTAGACTTCTCCAGTTCTAATTGAAGTGTCCAACATTGAAAATCGAATAATTCCATTGGTTAATTCGAAGTACATGACTAGGAAAACCGCGTAGGCAATTAGCAGCACCTTCTGTAGAATCTCTTGCTCAGGTAGTAGATCGAATCCGAATTCTACTTTACTTCCTGCGAATCTTAGGGTTACGAGTAGCATTGCAACGTACGAGACCAACAATGCCCTCTGGTCACGCTGGAAGATACCATATGCTCCTCCAATAGCACCAATAATCATGATGAGGATGTGAATTACTCCTCCAATTAATGGAATTCCAATTAAATTTGCGATAGCAAACCAAGCGGTTCCAGATACCGGAGTGAATAGTAGGGTAAGTGCGGTTAGAAGTACTAGACATCCCGCTGAACTTACCTGTAAATTAGTCACAGTTCGGTTAGCTGGGAGGAACTTCATCGAAGATACAATTGGCCCTCCGAAGAAAGATTCAATCCAAGATGGCACGTGTACTTCTGGAATCGCATCTTTGGGTATATCAGTACTCGACTTTAGTCGGCCTGCAGCCTTTTTCCTACTTGGCGCAGATGACCTAACGGTCTTTCCATCGTAAAGGTGGGATGTGTCTGAAGGCCCCTCAGTTTTGACTTCGTCCGCGATAATTTCACCTCCTAGAATCCTCTTGCTCCGGCTAATGCAGTTACGAGCATCATGTCTGGTTCCCAATCCATAACATTAGCACCTAATCCACGCAATTCACTGATTAGGATATCTCGCTCAGTCTTGAGAACTTCATATCCAGTACGATCTAGTCTTCTGGCATCGAACTCGAACTCAAGGCTAGATGGAGATAGTATGGTTACGTCGAAGTTCCTAGCTCTGAGGTCTCTTACAGCGTCAATTATTGTGAGGTCGTCTTCTAATGGACTTAGAATAATAATTGGGCTTCCACGATTGATGTGAGGAAGAATACGATTTGTCACCACTTTCAGAGGTGTGTTACCCTTTGCCATGGCGCCGGCCAGCTTAGTCAAAATAACGTACAATTGTTTCTTTCCAGTATCTCGATCAACTGATACGATTTCGTCACCATAAGTCACCAAACCAACTGAGTCTCTTCGAGACAGGAAATACTGTGCAAGGCTTGCAGCAGCTCTTGTACTGTAAACCAAGGAATTTCGGCTTACAGGACCAGTTTCAGATACAGATCGACTATCGATGATTAGTATTATGTCGCTAACCGCGTCACGTTCAAATTCGTTTACCATCATCTTTCCAGACCTAGCCCAAGCCTTCCAGTTTACCTTCTTCATCGGGTCTCCTGGGATATACTCGCGCAAGTTGTAGAAATTCGTACCTTCACCAGGGTTACGAATATTCACGGCACCAGTGAAGATTTTTGGAACCCTACTCTTAATCAACGCATCCTTGATATCTTCCATCTTGGGGAATACAAGGAAGTCATCGTAGAGTTGAATTTCCCTTTCATTGTGGAATAATCCGAAGGCATCCTGTACTCTGACGCAAACGGGCCCAATTGTATAGAATCCTCTTAGAGGCGCCTCAATTGTATAGGAGATTTCAGTTTCTTTCCTTCCACCTAATTCCATCAGAACATAATTTGCTCCTTTCTTTATTCGCATAACTTCAGGGACTCTGTCTCGGACCTCTAGAACCTTGGAGAGAGTAGATCGGTTCTGAATCCTAAGGACAACATCAATTTCACCGTCCTCGAAAACTCTCGCAGAGGATAGTTTTCGCATTGCGACAATTGATTGTAGAGCAACTCCTGAATCAGCGTCTGCATCATCCAAGCGACGTCCACTAGAAGCAACGTCGGCATGGGTTGTTCGGAATGCAGCATAGGTAAGGAAAGATAGTAGCACAACGGCGACAGTGACTAGTTGCTGATTTCTCAACACCAATCCGAGCAGATACATGGCTACCGCAAGGGCGGCAAACATGGCTGATTTTCTGCTCCATGCCATCGGCTAACACCTCCTTTTGCTAAATCTGGTTAATGTTCTCAAACTGTTGGTACTGGTACCTGACGTAGGATATCTGAGATTACTTCATCAGTCTCGAGACCCTTAATCTGGTGCTCAGGTTTGAGGATTAATCGGTGAGCTACTGCTAGGGTTGCAACCGACTTCACATCATCAGGTGTAACAAAGTCGCGTCCACGCATTGCAGCAGCGGAACGACTTGTCTTCAGAAGAGCCTGTGAACCACGTGGTGATGAACCGACGAGAACTCTTGGATCTTCACGGGTTCGAGATACAATCTCAACCATGTACATTCGAACTGCAGGGTCGACAAAGACATCCTCAATTGCAGTCTGCATAGCAACCACACGAGCAGGATCGGTAATTGTCTCTACTTCTACATCGTCCTTCTTTCGAGCAATACGTCGTGCGAGAATTTCGTCCTCATCTGCACGGTCTGGATATCCAACACTCATCTTGAACATAAATCGGTCAAGTTGAGCCTCTGGTAGAGGGTAAGTTCCTTCCTGTTCCACAGGATTTTGTGTTGCCATTGTTAGGAACGGAGCTGGAAGTTTGTGAGTTACAGTTCCGATAGTAACCTGCTTTTCTTGCATCGCTTCTAGAAGTGCCGCTTGCGTCTTTGGAGGCGCACGGTTAATTTCGTCAGACAATAGTAGATTGCAGAAAATCGGTCCCGGCTTGAACGAGAACTCTCCTTTCTTTGCATCGTAGATGTTCGTTCCTGTGATGTCGGCTGGTAGAAGATCAGGTGTAAATTGTACACGCTTGAAATCACAGCCGAGTGCATCGGCGAACGTATTCGTCATCAGGGTCTTTGCAAGTCCAGGGTAATCCTCGAACAAGAGGTTACCATTGGACAGGATGTTAACCAACACATTGTCGATAACATGGCTCTTTCCGATGATTACTTTCTGCACCTCGGTGGCAATCGCTTGTCCGATTGCACCGACAGCTTCGAGTTTATCACTCATCTTTTTTGAGCCGCCCTTAGGCTTCTTTTTGGTCGCAGCTTTTTCTTCAGTCATTTTTCTCTCTCCATTTTCTGTTTGTTTCAGTTTTTACCCCATCGTCTTATCGCCACCATTAGTTGGCGTAATTCTTGGGGAGTGTATTTTCTGCTTTGGCTATATGCCAGTTCAACGAGTCTCGGATCTCCGATCATCGTCTGAACCTCAGCTGGCGGTTTAATCGCCATCTGGTCTCTAGTTAGGTCGTGGTGAACTCTAACTTTCGTAAATAGTGCTTTTTGCACCCGTTCCCTATAGGAGCCAGGGTCCAATTTATTCGGTCGTTCTTTGAATCGTGTAAGGTCGAAAATATGACGCCAGTTTTCTTTTTCAGGAACTACCATCATCGCAACAAGCAATAGTAATCCAACATTCAGAACCACCAGCCACTTGAGGAATGTATTGGAAGTTAGGAGTACAACCGTCCCCATGGTTTCCACGAATGGAGCCGATATGATTCCGGTAACGTGTCGGCTTTCATCAAAGACAATTTGGAATTGGCTTTTATCGTCACGAATAGATTTGGCCATCTTCTTGTTATCATGTTCCATCATGTCGTCAATAAGTAGCGAGAAGAATTCTTCGTTACCTTGCCAATATGTTTCTCTAACTGTGTTCAACCAGCAGTTATTGGCTTGCTGTTCGCAGGAAGAACTCATGTCGTTTTCTATCGCCACATCAAGGCTCCACAATCTGTTTGAGAAAGCCTCCTCATCGGATACAAAGACAATACTGCCTGTGACTTGTAGTTCTCTGGTATTTCCTCCAACCAATCCTCCTGAACCAGCGCTAACCTTGTCGAAGGTAGTAATTCCAGGGTAGTCGATTCTGACGATTAGGGCTAGATCACCAGGTGCTGGATTTCTTTGGTCGTCTGCAAGACCGTTCCCCTGTACATCGATAAATGCAGATGGAGAAGCAGTAGCGAGTATTTTCACTTGCCTTTGATTCTCTGCTGCTTGACTCGGATCATCTTCTGGTAGAGGCTCGAATTTCATTCCTGTGGGGGAACGGAACATAACCGGAAGTCTACAGTTTAGTCGGTTTTCTTGTAAGACGTCTGTATCAACACATCCTTGCCTTAGGTAAGAACTTGGCATATCATTGACATCTTCTGAAACAGCTGCAAGCCCCCATACGTTTAGCCACGACCCGTCGGTTGGTTGTCCATCTTCATATTCCATCCAAAACTGATTCTCATCGTTAAGAGGGGAGTCAAAGAAAGTAACACCAAATTTCTCAGCCAATCGATTTGCATTTGTTCCATCGGCGGCGACGATTACCTTACCTCCTCTGTTGGTTACAAAGTCATAAATCGCATCTGCTTCAGTTTCAGCAATTGGCTTCTCTGGCCCAATAATCATCAATGCCGTTCGATGAGGGTCTCTCCAATCATTTACCAACATTGGAGTAGACATCGTATTTGCAATAAAATATCCTTCATCAGTGACCATTGTTTCTCTCATGTCTGTGACTTGGGCGAGAGAACTAACCTCTCCTCCCTCGCCTTCTGTGTAGGCTGAATAGTAGGTTGCTTTTCCAGCAACGAAAATCATGGGGAGAATCAACAGAAGCACCATTGTGATGGCAACTGAACCAACCACCATTCTGGTAAAATTCGCCTCTTCTGATGTATCTTCAGCCATGTTAATTCCTTTCCATTCAAAGATTTAGCCTAGGCTAGGAACACCTACGCTTCTCGGCGACCATCATTTCACAGATATATGTTGTTGATTACAGGGCACCATAATTGGAGGTATTACGCATGGTCCGATGTGCATATTGCACTATCTTAGTGTATTGATTTAGGAACCCAAATTAGAATAAAAAACCCGAATTACTGTCTTCTTTCAGTGTTTAAAAATAAGGCGCCAATTAACGAACTAATTATGACGATTATTCCGGGTGCTGGGAGATTTGATGTGACCACTTCTACAGGATCTTCTGGATCCTCAGGATCATCGGGGTCTTGGGTATTTGTTGGTGTTTGTTCAACGGTTATTCGTGTAAAGTCAGTTGAGAGCTGGCTTCCATCTGCACCATCGGATGCAACCGTCACCTCAACGCGACAATTTCTTTGTGGATGACTTTCCGATGCTGTTACTTTGAGGTCTGCAGTAGTACTTGCTCCTTTCTCTATGTTTCTTGTTAGTAATGCATCAAGCCCGGAGTCAGTGGTCATTAATGGGCAATCATCAGTAACTTCCAACTCGCGAACTTTGTCTCTAGAATTCCCATCGTTTGTTACAGTGACTTTGAGTATTGTATCAGTTCCCGAGTTCATCGGCCCAACAGGGTCGGTAATCTCAACATTTAGCATGAAAATTTCTGGGATTTCAAGGTCTCCAATTTTTTCTTGACTTTCAGGAATAAATACTGGCATTCCATTCCTCTCTTCTAAATTCGCTGTAATGGAGAAACTTTCCTTCTTGCCAGCATCTATTTGGTATACATCGATACCACGAACCATAATCGTGAATGAGTCGTTATTTCCTGGCTCTATGGTTGCGTCTTCAGGTGCACCCATAACTTCCGCTTCAAATGGGAAATCATACTCAAAAGCGACTTTTACCGAAAGAAGACCTTGATTATCGACAAACATTGTAATCGAAGCCATGCCTGCTTCAGAGACTATGAATGGGTTGCTTTCATCTTCACCTGGATATTCTATCCCCAGTTCCCAATTTCCTAGAGATGGTTCCGGTTGAGCCATGGAGTTTGGGATTGTTGCAATTATCATTGCTATGATGAGGAAAATCGGTAAAATCCCTCGCCTCAAGAGTCTCCCTCCACCAATCCGGCGCAAGCTCGCCGTGTTAACACCTTCACCATCTTTCTTCTGTAGGAACGCGAGAACCATGTGTTTTGAACGGGCTTCACGGATTTTCTAATAGATTCGGCTAACTCGTTAATCGATTCTGCACCGGACCAACCATTTAGGCAGGAGTCAACCTCTTTTGTATGAAGCATTGGAATAGATTCTAGTCCAGTTGTTGCCACCTTGAGTTCGATTGGTTTTGTGGTTCCATTTTTCTTCCAAACCGCGGCGACTCCAGCCTCTGGGAAATCCCAAGATTCGCGTTGCCGTAATTTCTGGTAATCTCCATGCCATTCAGCAACATCTTCTGGAAGTGTGAGGTGTGTGACTAATTCTCCAGGTTGGAGTACATTACGAGTCATTCCATCAAGTTGGAAAAATTCGCTAAGCGGCATCGAGCGGATACCGTTTGGTCCAGCGAGATGTATTGCTGCTCCGAGACACATTAGAACTGGGGCGAGATCTGCTTGATAGGTAGCCACACAGAGAGTATTTTGATTTGGAATCACTCTACAGTCTGCTTCTGTTCCACAATCACATTTGTGACACCAATCGATGGATTCTCTCCATTGTTCGGTTTGATTGAACCAATAACATCGAGTATCAAGGCAAATATTGCCCCCTACCGTTCCAGAACGTCTGACCATAACACTAGCAATCGTATCAGCCGCTTTGGCAAGAACTGGGTGTGTGACGCTTGATTGAACTAGGTCATGAAGTCTGACCATAGCTCCAATATGAGTCTCATTGAGTTCTGTTAATTCACTTATTTTTGCAAGAGAAATCACGTTAGGTTTGACGTTGAGGTGCCATTTGTAATTTGGAAGCAAGTCAGTTCCCCCAGCTACCCAGTCAAATTCTTGATTCTCGGATACCAACTCGTCAGAAATGGAAATTGCCTCATCCAAACTGGTTGGAGTGTGTAATTGGAATGGAGGCATACGCATCAAGAATCACTCCTGTGTCTTCTTTCTGTATGCTTCCAAGCACTACCTGCTAAACGAGGATTAGATAGGTATTCTTCAGAGGGAATTACATTCACTGCCCATTTTTCATCCACTTCATCTGGAGGAATTGTGGGTTCTAATCCGAACAATGCTCCATTGTAGTATGGTTGTCTATTATCGTTCAAGCGTCGTTCTAGATCACGCTTTGAATGTTCTTCTGCTCTCTTCGATAGCACTGCCTGTAGCTCAGAGTACTCAAGTCGGGGGCTTGGTAATTTTATTGCGTCGTCTACACCCTCAGCCTTGCATTTCCTTTCAATGAGTCGGAATAATCTTTCAGGAGTAATTGGTAATTCCGCGGTCCTAACTCCTACTGCATCGTAAACCGCGTTACAAACAGCGGGTAGTATGGGGAGAAGTGGCCCCTCTCCAGCTTCCTTTGCTCCGAATGGGCCTTCAGGATCGTTAGATTCGACTATAATCGGAAAAACTTCGGGCATTTCGTGAACACTTGGAATCTTGTAATCTAGTAAATCCGGATTCATCAAGTGACCACTTCTGCCATACTTCATTTCTTCACTCAAAACCTGACCCATCCCCATATGGCAAGAGCCGATTATCTGTCCTTTGACAGCTAATGGGTTCAGTGCTTTACCACAATCATGGGCCGCCCAAACTTTCTCGACTTTTGTTTGGCCAGTTTCAACGTCTACAGAAACTTCAGCTACATAGGCTGAGAATGAATATGCAGGGGCTAACCCGGCGGCTGCACCCTTGTGAGTGCGGCCCATTGGAGGGGTTCTGTATGCCCCTGATGCGACAAGCGCTCCTCGATCTTCTTGTGCTTTGTGAAGAGCTTCGAGATATGAGACTCCAACTGCAGGGTCATTTTTGACAAATATTCGACGGTCACCAATGACCAACTTTTCTCGCTCGGCACCGGTAATTTCAACCGTAGCATCGAGTAATTCGTCGCGAATTTGCATTGCGGCAGAAATTGCAGCATTTGCATTCATGAATGTCACTCTGGACGAATATGAACCTAGGTCGACCGGCGAAGTATCCGATTCCTTAGACCTAATTCTAATCAAGTCTAGAGGTAGACCCAATACCTCAGCTACAGATTGTGCAACAACGGTGTCAGAACCTTGCCCGATGTCAGCCGCACCAGTGTGAACAGTAACTCCTCCATCCATATCGATTTTCAGATGGACTGTTGCATGTGGGAATTTATTCGGGTCCCAATGAATAGGTAATCCAGAACCAGAGATAAAGAATCCACAGCCTATTCCAATCCCTTTGCCTAAAGGCATCTTTCGGAATTTTTCATCCCAACCGCTTTCTTTTTTCACGCGTTCTAAACATTCACGCATTCCGATACTGGTTACTCTGAATCCAGTAATTGTAGCGGAATGAGGAGGTAGTAAATTGGCCAGTCGGAGGTCTATTGGATCAACTGATAGTTTCTCCGCTAAGTCATCCAATCCAGTTTCTACCGCACAGCGAGAATTCACTGCCCCATGTCCACGCATAGCTCCGCTAGCTGGTTTATTTGTCCATACCCTGGCGCCGGTGTAATGGAATGCTCCAATTTCATAGGGTGCAGTGTGTAGAACTCCGTTGTAGTAAGTGGTTACATGCCCGAATGAGGCAAAACCACCGCCGTCAATTAGTGCGTCGGTTTCTATTCCACAAATACGACCTTGGTCATCTGCATGTAGATTCATTTCGATTCTAGAAGGATGGCGTCCACGATTGATCCAGTATACTTCCTCACGATCGAATGTAATCCTAACTGGTCTACCTGACTTTCTTGCTAAAATTGCAGAGCACATCTCGTGAGGGAATGGATCTGATTTGCCCCCAAACCCTCCACCGACAAATGTTCTGTGAACGTTGATTTGGTGCATAGGGATTTCTAGTACATCGGCTAAGGCTCGATGTACATAATGAGGGACTTGTTGCGGTGTGTAGAGGGTTAATCTACCGGATGGGTCCCAATTTGCAACCACAGCATGAGGTTCTGTTGCAGCATGATTAACTCCAGCGAATAACCAATTTTCCTTGTGACTTGCAATTGCATTTTCTTCAATACCATCAACATCACCAAATTCCTGGAAAACACGCTTCTGAACATTAGCCTCACCGATGTGATACTTACCTCTGTCGTGAATAGGAAGTTCACTATCTTGCAAACCATCACGCATGTCGTGGATCGAATCCAAGATTTCATATTCGACTTCGATTAAACGTTCGGCTTCACGCGCAGTCGCCTCATCTTCTGCTGCAACACATGCGACAAGGTCACCTACGTGACGGACTTTTTCTACAGCCATTGCATGTTCATCTTTGGTTACCGGCAAAACTCCGAACTTGTTTTCTGCATCTGCGCCAGTTGCAATCGCGACAACTCCTGGAAGTTCAAGCGCCTTTGAAAAATCGACGGATAGTACCCGAGCATAATGATGCGGCGAGCGAATAATTCTTCCAATTAGTTCCCCGGGCAATCTGATATCGTCCCCATACTGGGCCTGACCAGTTACCTTCCATCTCCCATCTACCAATGCGGTTGGCTTACCAATAACTTGTCCACTTACTAAATTGTCATGACGATGCGAACCCCATGGTTGGGGTAATTCTCCACCTTGAGATTCCGGAATCATCTCTTGGTTTGTGGGACGAGAGAATCTATCTTTCCCTCCAGAACCTGGTTTGGCAAAAGGTAGCTTACCCGGTTGTTGCCGATAACCAACCATCTCATCCTCATTATCATCTTTTGACATTGAATCACTCTCCAGAGAATCCGGGGTGCGGGTCGCTCTTTGGCGAGGTTGAATCTTCGACTGATTCTCCTGAGGTTAGTATTGCAGATGCGGCCCGAATCGAGTCGACAATCTGTTGATAACCTGTGCATCTGCATAGATTTCCTTCGATCGCAGTTTTGATTTCCTCATTACTCGGGCTAGGATTTTCTTCAAGTAATGCCGAAGAGACCACAAGGAATCCAGGGGTACAAAAGCCACACTGAGAGCCGCCACATTCAGCAAACATCTCCTGAATTGGGTGTAGATGGTGTCCGTCTGCAAGCCCTTCAACTGTAGTAATATCACAACCTTCTGCTTCTGCGGCAAGAGTTAGACAGGAGAGTCTCGGCTTTCCATTAATCAATACAGAACAACAGCCACATGTACCCATA
>DAMG01000001.1:22406-26860 GCA_002497025.1 Euryarchaeota archaeon UBA126 | reverse complement strand
ACACAGGCTGTGCTGAATGAGAGTGGTTGGACTTCTGCATGGGATCAAATTGAGGCAATACAAGAATTCCTAATTAATGGAAACAATACTACCACCTTCCTTAGAAATCACGCTGGTTCAAATGTAAATCGCAGCGGCTCAGGCATTTCCAGTATTCTAGAAGATACCTCGGTTTGGATTCTTGAGGAAGCTCTTGAAGGAGATTGCGATGAGTTTGCGACAGTTTTCGCCGCGATGTTGAGAAGTATTGGATTACCAACTAGAAAGGTTACGGGCTTCTCTGGTGGAACATGGGTAGATAATGGATTTGAAGTATATGGTAATGATTTCACATGGTGGGTTGAGGTCCATCTACAAACAAACGCCAATCAAGGCGAATTAGACCTTGGTTGGATTCCATTCGAAGCTTGCCCAGACGTTTCAGTTGTCGAGGTAGTGGATGAAATTTGGTCACCAGATTCCTTGGAAAGAGATTACTCCTCAGGTAACATCTCTCTTAATGGGACATTACAGTTTGTCAGTAACTCCTCAAGCATAGAGGGAATTACTCTAGAACTATACCTAGTACCTGATAATGAGAGTATAAATGTCCCTGGAAGTGCTGCACTGGCAACTAGACTAATCGGTACTACAACTACTGATTCTGAAGGATTCTTTTCATTCAATGGTTCACCTTCTGAGATGATTGAGCCTGGTTTTGGCTCTCTAGTGGTTTTAACCCAAAAGCAAGGATATGTTGGTGTACAGGGGGTGTCCTTCCCATGGTCAATTAATATCACAGACGATGTAAATTTGTCAATAAGTAGCCCCGTTCCAGCCGAACAACCTATGTTGGGTGTAGGGGTTAACTCTACGGTCACTGGAAGCATGAGTTGGGCTAACCTCCCACAAACAGATCCAGCCATGCTGGATACTCTACAAGTCCTACTTAATTACACAACAATTGAGGAAGGGGATGTTAACCTAATTGCTGATGTTGGCTCGGGTGGATATTTCGAGTTCAGTGTGCCGATTTCAGAAAATGAGCCTCTTGGCCTCATTAATGCTAGTCTGGCATTCCTTGGATGGCATCAAACCGATTTGAATAATGCTAGCAATCCAGAGTATCATCTAAGACCAAAAACAATTGATATTAATTTCAATATAACACCTTCACCAAACCTAACAATATCTCTAGAAGGTAGTGACTCAAACAACAGTATTTTGGATATTAATCAATTAGTTTTCATCAACGGTACTGCAGTTAGTAGAGGGCCATCACCTGATCCATTGAATGGCACACTTACTTTCCAGATGCGCAGGGCCGGAACCAATGGCCCCTACACTGACCTCGCAACTTGGGAACTTAATTCTAGCAATTGGACAACAAATCCTGGTCAATTTGCTATCGAATGGGACTTTAATGAGTCATCAGTAGCTATTCCAGCGGGTCTTGTTGAAGTGAAATTCATTTACTCTGCAGATGAATTATTCGCTACTGATGAGGAATCTTTCGATTCTAGTTTTGGTATCCGATCATATGTGGAATTCACCTACCTATTAATTGCAACCGAAAGAGGCACAGAGGCTTCAGTCGCAGTACAATTATCTGACCATACTGGAACATCGGTTGCCGATTTCCCTGGCCTGTACAGTGTTGACTTTAACGGCAGTGAAGTGTTCAATATCACTGACCCTGAATCGGGTATTTTCAACGTAGCATGGGTGCCTGATTTGAATACAATCGCTGGAGATTACTCATGGCAACTAAATTACACTGGTTCAACATGGCTCAGGCCTACTTCTGTAATTGATAGTATTAGGATACAAGGAAGAGCTAACGTAACAGTTACTGTGGGTTCCGAATGGACTGAGAGAGGAACTGTAACTTGGGTCTCAGGTTTTGCTCAGGATATTTTCCATCTTACTCCAATCACAGGAAATAACTCCTCAATTGTAGTCCAACTTGAGATTCCATCGGATTTACCCTCAAGCCCTGATGGAAGCCCCGCACCTCCAGTAATCCGTACACTTGTCAGTGGCTGGATTAACGAGACAACAGGGGCGTATAACTTCTCATTCACAATGCCGACAGATGTTCGTTCAAGTGCCTACTTCTTACGCTTTGTCCTAGACTTTTCGACAAATGCTGAGGTCCTTGGTCCATTCTATACTACCCTTTCACAAACAAGAGTCTTGACTGGAATTCAAAGCGAATTTGTAGTTAATGCAGAACCTCAATCAATCATTGTTATTGCTGGCACTACCCTGATTCTAAATGCCACAGTAACGGATATTGCAGATGATTCCGTGGTACCCGATACAGATGTCGACTTATACTTCGATTGGGGTGGTCCTAATCAGGTAATTATCGATTCAGCGACAACAGATGTAGATGGTATTGCAAGATTCAGTCCTACTATTCTAGAAGACACTACTCCAGGATTCTATGATCTACGTGTTCACGCTAATGATGACCTAACAGATAATCTAACAGACGTCGATGCAGGACGTTGGATTGGGAATGATACATTTGCAAATCTAACCGTACAGGTAGATAGTCAAGTGGAAATCAACTCCATACCTCAAGAAGTCACTGCGGGGCAGTCATTTACCCTTTCAGGACAGGTTTTGGACGGATTCGATGGTAATAGAAGTGTAAGTGGGCCAATGGCGATAGAGGTATTCTTCCTCAATGATTCCAGTGAGACATTAGTATCCAGTCACACAACAACAAGCAATGGTTCATTCTCAGTATCGGTTCCAACAGACCCATTTGGCGATGGAGTTTCAAGTGGGACCAAGACAGTAGTGGTGAGTGTAATTGAAGGGAGTTCTCCGTTCTATCTTACAGGTACCGGTAATGACTCTATTCTAGTAAGGGGAGTAACTCGATTTACTGAAAGAACTCCTATAATCCAGACTGTTGTTGATAGGGGAACCTCAATTACTTTCGGGGCTCGATTAACTGAATTTTCGGATAATGACCTTCCTGTTGGAGGTATGGAAGTTGCAGCTAAATTCCATGATACATGGTTGACTGAAGGAATAACTAACGGCCAAGGTCTATTCAATTTCACCTTTGATGTTCCACACACACACCCGCTTGGTCAAATCGGAATCACTCTATATTTCAATGGCTCTGCAACTCTCCATTCAACAACTACTGTATTGAACCAAATTTTCGTCCGTTCACCAACTAATCTTACAATCTCGCCAGTAACAGATAATCCAATTGCTGGCGAATCATTCAATGTTAGTGGAACATTACTATCTAGCAACGGTACAGGAATAATGGATAGGACAGGGGCTGCTTTACCTTCATCCCTTACATTCTCTATAGACGGCACCGATTCGGGGTTCCAAGCAACTGGAGGTGTTGTGAATCCAAATGGCACTTGGAGCGCCGTAATTACGCTCGGGCTATCTTTCCCTAGAGGGACTCATAACATAACCGCGAGTTATACTCCAACCGTAAATTACTACGGCTCAAGTAGTGATACAGGCTCTTTCGATAGTAGGGGATACTCCCTCATTTCAATATTAGATCCTGCAGACCTAGATCCTGATAGAAGAGTTGTTAGGGGCAATGATGTCAGTGTGAATCTCTCAATCATAGATAATGCAGGTCAATTGGTAGAAGATGTCGAAATAGATATTCTAGTTGATGGTTCATTCATTCAATCTGTGACTACCGATTCAACAGGAAGAGGGACTTTGGTCATTCCTGTAGATGCACAGAGAACACAAGGCCCAATGCTAATTTCTGCTGAATTCCCTGGAATAAATGGTTCTACGGGTTTAATCGGAGACTCCACTTGGTCTCGAGTAATCGTTTTGGCTCCAACTATAATAGAATTCACAGAACTATCAGGTTCCATGATTGCTGGAGAAAATATTACTTTCACAGGCACCCTTCTAGATGAGCACGGCCAATTATTGACCGATAACGGGTTAATTTCAGGAGGAGTAATCCATATTTGGATAGATGGAACCGACGTCGGTTCAATCTACACAACAGTTTCTAACGCCTCCACAGGGCAGTGGAGAGTGACCTATGATTTGCCATTAGATATGGATTACGGGGCTCATACCGTTACTGCGAAATTCTTTGGAGGATTTACTTGGGTAGATCCAATGGGTCAAGGAGATTCATTGAATCCTGAATATTACCTGCCTGCCGCAAGTACAGTCGAGTTCAATGTGACACAAACATCTCAAGTTGTTATCACAACTCCCCCCGGAGAGGTCGATAGGAACCAGTTACTTCTCATTGAAGGAATGCTTACAGATGGAGCAGGTCGTACACTTGGAGATAGATATCTAGAAGTCACCATGAATGATCAATTCCTCACCGGACTTCAGGTAGAAGAAAATGGTACATTCAGCGTATATCTTCCTATTCCACCAGATATGCCATTAGGTCCTAGATTGGTGAAGATAATTTTCCAGGGCGAGGAGTTCATACTATCTTC
>DAMG01000001.1:0-22029 GCA_002497025.1 Euryarchaeota archaeon UBA126 | reverse complement strand
CCTGTAAGTGCGTACGCTGTAGGAGATGAAATGAGGCTTACTGGGACAGTTAGAGATAATCTCCCTGATGGAGGGTTGGGTAATCACTCCCTTGAAATTTTCATTGATGGCACCCTAGTTGGGATAACCACAAGTAATGAAAATGGTGCTTGGTCATTCAATTGGGTAATTTCAGACTTCTTAGACATCGGCTTCCATACAATAACTGTAACAGCGCCTGCACAGGGGTATTACAGGCCAGGAAGTGTAGACGCCAATTTGACAATTGCTTATCATACATCGATTAATTTGCAAGTGGATGATGTATCAGTTACTAGAGGCGAACAATGGAACTTTACAGGTAGACTATTTGACTCAGATACAGCAGGAGCACCTGGCCTTTCTGGACGAGAAATTATTGTTACGCTTGATGGGTTAGAAATCAATCGAATAACCACTGGTGAGGATGGTGTTTTCGAATTAGAATATTCGATAGGATACCTGATTGCAAGAGGTGGACATGATATTAGATTCACATTCGAGGGTCAAACATTTTACCTACCCGTCGAATATAATATGACGGTATATGCTAAGGCAGATATCCAAATAGAGGTTCTTTGGGAGACGGATTTGATAATCCGTTCAGATGATTCTAAGGAGATTAAATTAGTTGGTAGGATAGTCGAAGTTGGTGGTGAAAGCAACGTCATTGAAGGCATGGAAGTCGTCTTGCTTTGGAATGGCTTAGCAGAACCATCAATCCTAGTGTGGGATGAATCAACAGGTCACTTTGAACTCCGCTCACCAGCTCGCTCGACAATGCCTCCTGGTGAATTATCACTTACAATATCTGCAATTGCCGATGCAGACAGATTCCTAAACGGTTTGGATATTGAGCATATAGTCAACATACGAGTTCCTGTGACATTTACATTTACACCTGATAATCATCATATCAAGGAAAACCAGAGGCGAATAAATGGTACAGTAACCGTTACCGCAAACGACACAGGTTTGCCTGTACAAGGTATTTCGATTGTCGCCAGGCTAGTTAATCAATCGGTGATACATTTCCAAAACGTAAAGCTAACAGATTCAAACGGAATAATGGATTATGATTTCATAATCCAAAATCAACCGGCATTTTATGACCAAAATAAATGGGGAGAATTATCTCTTCTCTTCCAAACAGATTCTCAACTAATTAGTCCAAATGATCGATTGTGGTTAAACAACGATTATTCGGGTATTGAGATGACTTACGAGGACCCCGCTCCTCTCTTCACATTCTGGCAAATTATTGCTCTTATCGGGATACTCTTGATTTTGGGGACTCTTATTGGACTTGGTTTATCCCTTAGAAGACGCCGATTAGCGGCACTTGATGAGATGGCTGATATTTTCAGTTATACGGCTGAGTTACTGGCTGCTGGAGATGAGATCCGAGAAGCTATATTCAATTGTTACGAGAGTCTCTGCAATATATTGATGCGAAATGGATTCCTTCGTCGAGACTTTGAGACTGTTAGAGAATTTGAAATGGCGATAAGAAAGGCCCTACCAATTAGTGAAGATGCACTTGTGGCATTGGACCGAATTTTCGAAGAGGCCAGATATTCATCCCACAAGTTGGGCGATGGCCATAGACAAAATGCTCAACATGCACTTTCGATGGTATTGCAAGAAATCGATGAAGTACAAGATGTCCCAGAGAGGGACTCATTTGATCTCAGCGAGGCAGTTGCTTGATTAGTCAAAACTCAGATGAAGCGCACCATCTGAAATTTTAGCAGATTCTACATCCATTGCTGCTGGAATCGAAAGAGTACGAATCATGCCGCCGAAGCGTTCGGGTGCAATTACTCGAACAAGTCTTCTCTCATCGTTTATACAAGTCGTTACAGTAAGGCTAGTCAAAGATTCGATATCTAAATTGATGTCGAATCCTGCTTTTGCTGACTCTTTATCCAGCTCATCGAAGGCAACACTACCAGAATCAAATGTTCTAGTGTGTTTTTTTGAATGTTCTATTTGTCCTGAAATATGTGTCAAAATTTCGTTGTGATTACTTTTTGCAGATTCAAGATGTGGAAGGTCTGCCAAAAACCGTTGATGCATAGTTTCAGCGTCTATATCCAATCCTCTATCCAGATTGTCATTTAGTTCATCACCAAGGGCCTCGGAACCTACAACTTCGACCTTCCGCCACATAGTCACTCAACCTCCCGAAGAATCCGACTTTGATGAATCCATTGACTGAATCTCACTCTATAGCCGGATCCGGAAAGCGTTCGAAAAACCTCTTGGCAAGACGGCCAGTCCTCTCAGCGTCTTGGCTTCTCATCACCATTAGGTTTGTAGGAATACAAAATCTGTATGGTTTTTCTCGAATTCGTTTTTCTAGGATTACTACGAGTGCTCTATCTTCGGCTTTTCTTATCGGCCTTCCAATCGCTTGAAGTACACTGTTTACTGCTGGTTGATGGCTAGAGTATCTTCTTGCAACGCTAACTCCGAATTTATCTTGACAATAGTCTGTCAATGCTTTCTGTCGTGCACTTGGCGGAGGCACAGGAAGCCCAATACAAATTACTGCGTCTAGTATATTTTCAGGATAATCAACACCTTCTGCCAATTTGCCTGAAAGAACTCCACAAAGCATGATTCTGTCATTAGTTCTACGTTTACGATATAGATTCTCAACCATTTCCCCGACTTGCCGCTTACTCATTCGGGAATTCTCCTTCTCTATCTGGATGCCCCAAGGGATCCAGCGATAATCATCCAATACCATATCCAACATTGCATAACTTTGTGTAAATAACGCAACATGTCCAGGTGTATTGCGTAAAACCTCTATCACATGTTCACGGATATTATTCGTATTGGCTTCTCCACGTTCGGTATATCTTGAAGTGGTATTTTGAGCAACTACAACCGGCCTTCTTTCCGACAAGAATGGTGAATCATAGTCCTTAGCTAACACTTTCCTTTCTTCAGTTTCTGGTAGTCGCAATAAATCTCTATACATTTCAGCCGGAAACAATGTTCCTGACATGAGTATAGAGCCGCGACAAGAGGCAAAAAGAGGCCCTGAAACTACACCTGGATCGAGCAGAAAAGACCTCACTCTAGGCTCATCAAGTAATTTATCAAAAACTAATACAAGGGCAGAAGAGCCATCATATTGTCCACAGGTGGTAATGAAGGCGGCCAACCTTTCACTACTGGTTTCTCTTTCATCATCATCCTCATTTTCTAAATCTACACGAACTGAGTATAATTGTGCAACTAGTCTATGAAGGCTAGAGAATCTTCCCTTTGGAATTTCTTCAAGTGTTTCATTAAGGATAGTTTCCATCTCTTCTAATAGATTCTTAGTCTCTATTTGCATATCTTCCTCATCTGAGCGAGATAATTCTTTTTCTCTCGCCGAGAACCAAGTTGGCATCTGAGACTGAAGTCGTTTTAGGGATCTTTCAGCCCATTCCATTTCGTCTAATTCAACATCTTCTCCCTTTGAACCCGCCAATTCAATGGCTGTTTCTAGGTGTTCCTGTACCTCGAATCGTGCATCTCGAAAGGTGTTGGAAATTATTCGACGTTCCATACCATTGCGAACTCTATCTGGCAAATTATGTGCTTCATCAACAATTAGAATGGTATTTTCAATATCTATTCCCATAGACGCTAACGATGCCTCTCTAACACTATCTATGAAAACGTGATTATAATCACAAACCAATATGTCACAATTCTTCACTACCTCTCTAGCAGTTGCCCATGGACAGAGATTAACTCGTCTACTATTCTGAATTAAATCATCAACGTGAGTCGGTCTACGCAGAATATTTGCTTGCATATCAGCTCTCAATTCATCTCTCATCGAGGCGTCCAAATCATCTTCGCAATCGCATTTCCCACTCATTCTATCCACATTGCGACACATACCTTCGCGGCCGATTAGATCCACCAATCTTATCCAAGGCTCGGTTGTACCAAGCTTCTGGTTAATTTTCTGAACAGTGTCAACAACTATCCTGTGCTGTGATTGACGACCTGTTAGGAATAATATCTTCAGATTGTCAGAAGAAGATCTCTGTACATTAATCGCACTGGCTAATGAGGCAGCAGTTTTTCCTATTCCCGTTGGGGCCGAAGCCAGCAAAGTACCCTCACACAATAAAGCCTCAATCCCATCCGTAATCATGTCCGACTGAGATTCTCTTACTTCGGGATGTGCGAAGTACCTGGCCGAAGAAGCGACTACTTTCGCGGTCATGGTTTCATACCTGCCGATAGACCGCCCAAGAAGATTGGCTATGTCTATGGTGAAATTCAAACTAAATCCGATGCAGAAGATTCTGTGCAATTTGGAGATTATACTACATCTTCAAGAAAGTCTAATCCTGCTGATTCTGTAAGGAATTAGGTGTGCCCCGCCCGAATTGGGCGGGACGGTGTGTGTTGAGTTTCAATTTTCACGATTCTCTAAATCGTGATGTCTGCTTCGTGTTGAAAGGTTTGGTCGCTCTTGTCGAGGTGCATCAGAGGGCGAGTAGCCTACAGCGTTGGATAGTTTTGCTCTCTTTCTAATACCATTGAATCCTACAGTAAGGATTGCTCGAGTAGAAGTTTGTGCGGAGGGGCGACTTTGCCGCCCCCCCGCGGAGTTTGAGTGCATCCCATTCTCACCCACGTCTCTCACCTCATTGTTCAGTCGAATCGTCAAATCGAGCACGTAGCTCTTCCAGGCGCTTACTTAGCACCGCGTCGACTGTTGCATCATCAGTAGAGGAGCGCGCTATGTGTTCGCGCGCCGCATATCTTAGGACGACATCTGGTTGTTCTCCATGTATTCGACAAAAGTCGTCCAAGCGAACACTCAGATCAGGGCCTAATTCTACCTCGATACGGGTGCCGGAAGAAAAAGTAGGTGTTGCCAGGTATCTCCTGATAGCTTCTCGAATAACATCAGACTTGTTTCTCATCCCATCGAATCCAACCCTGCGCTCAAGTTCGAGCAAGTAGTCTTCTGGAATTCTTAACGAAATCATCGGGCTTTGGCCTGCCACACTACCTTCCTCCTAAGTCTGCGAGAGGGCCTAGGGGTATTAAGCGTATTGCAAATGAAATGCAATTGAAATGCAAATGGTATAAAAAAATCAATTTTTTTCCGAACCTTCTGGTCTCTCTCTGTCTCTTCATCGCAGTTCAGTTGAAGGGGGGTGGTTATCTCGGAATCGTGCAGGGTGTGTCATGAAGGTCATCAACGACACGATACATGGACAAATTTCTCTTGATGGAGTCAGAGAAGAATTACTCTCTACTCCAGAGATGAACAAACTAAGTCACATCAAACAATTAGGCCTTGCCCATCTCGTATTTCCGGGAGCTCACCATACTCGTTTCGAACATTCACTTGGTGTCTCCCACGTAGGTGGGATGATGGCGGATGCAATGTCTTTAGATGAATCTGAAAAGACGTTGGTGCAAGTCGCTGGCATGTTACACGATGTTGGTCATGGTCCATATTCGCACACCTTAGAACATATCTTGCATGAGAGGGGAGGGCTTGATCACATGTCAATTACCGAAGGAATAATTCTAGGTGAATATGATGTTTTACGAGAAGGTGAAGAGACTAGTGTCGAAAATAGAAAAAGCATCCCAGATATTCTAGAATCTTACAATATTGAACCTGAAGATGTTGCAAGTTTAATCCGAGGCCCAGATGCAAGAGGTTCGGAGAGAACTCTAATATCCTGGACTGATGGTAAGGAAGACTTGGTGACAGAAGACAAAACCCTCGGTCATTTGGTTCACGGACCGGTAGATTGTGATCAGATGGATTACTTACTACGGGATTCTCATTTTACAGGAGTTACACACGGAATTGTAGATCATCATCGATTGATTTCATGTCTTAGGAGACATGGAGGAGACATCGCCGTAGAAGAAGGAGGGCTTGCCTCTCTTGAAGGAATGTTACTTGCTAGAGGTTTGATGTATAGTGCAGTGTATTTCCACCGTGTAACAAGAGTTACGGAAGTTATGCTTAGTAGAGCTGTGGAGCGTTCAGAGGATTCTCTTCCTAATCCAGAAGATATGCAGAGAAGTGTCGATGCCGAAATTTGGCAGGCACTTTACGAAGCGGGAGATTACTCCAGAGATATGATGCGACGACTAAAATATCGCCAGATGCTTAAGGTCGCCACTAGTAGAAGACAGGGTGATTTATCCGAATCCCAAATAGAACGGTTAATTGAAATCGCCAATAGTTCGAAGAAGAGAAGAGAAATTGAGGATGATCTAGCGCATAGAGCTGGCCTCAAACCTGGATATGTTGCAATTGATGTACCCAGTGTCAAACTCCTATTATCTGAGCCTAGAATGGATGCGGTTGATATTCGAATTATCGGAGATGATGGTAAGACTAGAAAGATGAGTGAGCACACTCCAATCGCTGATGCACTAAAAAAGAGGCAAGTTAGCCAAGCCGTAGTATACGTGATGACTCTATCAGGCTATGAGAAATCAGTAGCAGAATTAGCTGAGAGAAATCTCTTTGGTTGATTTCAGAACTGCCCCTTCGGGGCAGTCTGAACAGCATATCTAGGCATACCATTCAAAAGGGGAACTCCGGTCGCGGAAGCGTCCGGTGTCGCAATAGAGAATCGGATACAAACGTCGGTGAACCAAATGGATAAGACGATGAAAGAAGTTTATGATAGCGTAATTGCAAGAGATCCTGATCAAGCAGAGTTCCATCAAGCGGTTGAGGAAGTCTTAGAGAGTCTTGGCCCTGTCATCAAGCAACACCCTGAATATCTACCAGTTGTAAAATCTGTAGTAGAGGCTGAAAGAATTATTCAATTTCGAGTACCTTGGTATGATGATAATGGTGAACTACAGGTAAATCGTGGATTTAGAATCCAAATGAATAGCGCTATTGGGCCATACAAAGGCGGACTAAGGTTCCATCCTTCTGTGAATCAATCCATCCTAAAATTCCTAGCCTTTGAACAGGTGTTCAAAAACAGCCTTACTCAACTCCCCATGGGTGGAGGCAAGGGTGGCTCAGACTTTGACCCAAAGGGGAAATCCGACCAAGAAGTAATGCGTTTTTGTCAATCTTTTATGATTGAGTTATGGAGGCATATTGGTGCAGATTGTGACGTGCCTGCTGGTGATATTGGAGTCGGAGGCCGAGAAATCGGATATCTATTCGGTATGTACAAGAAATTGCAAAATGAATTCACCGGTGTTCTAACCGGTAAAGGTCTTGCATACGGTGGTTCTCTAATCCGACCGGAAGCTACAGGCTATGGAACCGTATATTTCGCTAGGGAAATGTTGGCGACTCAAGGCAAATCCTTTGAGGGAGCAAAAGTTTCGATTAGCGGAAGTGGGAATGTCGCTCAATTTGCAGCCGAGAAGGTACTCGACCTTGGAGGGATTCCAGTCACTATGTCAGATTCCTCCGGTTGGTTCCATGACCCATCTGGAATCGACAGAGAAAAATTAGCTTGGATAATGGACTTGAAGAACAACCGCAGAGGCCGAATCAAGGAATACGCAGATAATTTCGAAGGAGTAAGCTACAATCCTTCTGAACCCGAACCTGCGCTTAATGGCCTATGGGGAGTCGATGTCGACATCGCTTTACCTTGCGCAACTCAAAACGAGATTAATGGTGAGGAAGCCAAAATGCTGGTTGACAACAATGTAATCGCTGTAGCTGAGGGTGCGAATATGCCTTGTACACCAGAAGCGGTTGAAGTGTTCCATAAGAATGGGATTTTATTCGCTCCCGGTAAGGCCAGTAATGCTGGCGGGGTAGCAACCTCTGGGTTGGAGATGAGCCAAAACTCACTTCGACTATCATGGACTCGTGAAGAGGTAGATACACGGCTCGAAGCGATAATGGTGAATATTCACAAACAAGCATCTGAGACTGCCGCAAAATACGGTATGGAAGGGAACTATGTTGCGGGTGCAAATATCGCTGGCTTCCTCAAGGTTGCAGATGCGATGATTGCACAAGGAATGATCTAGAAATTCCTTCAGGACCTAGGTCGATTACCAGTTCCATCCGGAACATAGCCATGGTCTGCTTGGGTATTTACCAGTTCATTCTCAATGTCCTCTGAAATTTTATCTTCATGCATAGAAGAGAGGAATTTCTGAAGTCGCTCAGTCTTTGGCTCGTTGATAATTGAGGAGGGTCCCTCTTCAGCAACTTGCCCATGATCTAGGTAGACTATTCTGTCAGCCACATCCCTGGCGAAATTGATTTCATGGGTTACAATCAGCATAGTCATTCCTTCGTCTGCCAATCCCCGAATTGTTTTCAGGACTGAACCAATCAATTCTGGGTCTAGTGCACTTGTGGGTTCGTCGAATAGAATAACCTCGGGCTTCATCGCTAGCGCTCGAGCAATTGCAACTCGCTGCTTTTGCCCACCTGATAAATTACCAGGATATGCTTCTATCCTCTCTAGCATATCGACTCTTTCTAGAACATCTAATGCTACCTCTTCAGCCTTCGATTTACTCATTCCACGAACATGACGCAAACCTAGAGTGATATTGTCTAGAACTTTCAAATGAGAAAATAATTCGAATGATTGGAAAACCATTCCAATCCTACTTCTGACCTGATTTACATCTGCTAAAGGTGTGTTAATCTGTTCTCCTCGTAGTTCAATTACTCCTTCTGTGGGCTCAATCAATCTGTTGATACATCGTAGAACTGTAGATTTCCCTGAACCCGAAGATCCGATTACTGCGACTGATTCTCCTTCATGGACATCGAAAGATACTCCCTTTACTGCATGAACTCCTCCGGAGTAAATCTTGTGCAAATCACGAATTGAAAGAACAACGTCTACCATTCAAGCACCTCCTGAAATTCCCAGTCCAGGGATTTTTGTTTTCTCTTCTAATCTTCGAAGTAGTAGGGCTAGAGTCCAAGTTACTACAAAGTAAGAAATCATCACTAATCCCCATGCGGAGAAAATTTGAAACGTGGTCGCAATCATCAGTTTTCCTTGTCTTGAAAGTTCAGAATAACCAATTACCATCGCAAGTGAAGAATTTAATACTAAATTTACCATCTCATTACCAATAGGTGGGATACAAATTCGAATAGCTTGAGGCATAATCACCAATCTCATAGTTCCCAAATAGGTCAAGCCGATGCTTCTACCTGCCTCCATTTGACCCGAAGGTATGGCAGAAATGGCACCACGTATAGTCTCACACTGATATGCTCCTGAGTTAAGGCCTAGAGTGAAAATAGCGCTGAGAAAAGTTCTGTCACCATAAAAGAAGTAGTCAATTCCATCAATACCGGGGTCACCAAATGTTCCTTCCATCAATTGTTGAATTCGCATTCCTAGCCTTAGTCCGAAGTGAATGAACATAAATTGTACAATCAGAGGTGTGTTACGGAAGAAATCAGTATAGACGGTTGCTAATGAGTTCAACGGTCGAACTTTGAAAATAGGCCCGGACAATTTTTTATCGGCTAGTATGAATTGAATAGAAATTGCAACAATACCCAAACCCAAGGCAAACATTGCAAATCCTTGAGGGTCTCCTACAGGAGTAAAAATATACTCCAGCCCCTCCAATTGTAATTCTGGAAATCTATTGACTCCGGTGTATAATAACCACAATCCGATAATCAAACAGACTGCTCCAAGCGCTCTAATTTGATTTGTAGAATATCTTTCTAGTATATTCTTGAAAGATGTAGGTGCAGTCTTTAACATCGCCAAGATTACCCCTATTGTGAATCCTAATAAAATTCCAAACAATACGATTTTTACTGTTGCAATAAATCCAGATAACAGCATATCATCCGCGTATTCAACAAATTCTCCGAAATTATTGTAATCAGGAATTTGGAATCCAATATCTTCGTTTTCTCCTGCTCTATCGGTAAACAGGATGACTCCAGAATCACCGACTACTATACCGGAAACATAGTCAAACATTGCATGGTCATTGAACGAGGTATTTACTCCTGTAGGTAGAATATTTATTTCAACATTCAAGCCTTGATCAAGACTTAACCCTAGATATCCATCTGGTCCTGTGAATAGAATTCTTGAGGATGAGACCACATCAATAGAAGAAAGGTTAGTCGCAAGTGTTGTATTATACCCAGCCGATTCAATTTCTCTTAATTGCCACTCAAATCCACCCGGAGATGTAGAGTAGAGTATTTGTCCAGAATCACTTACTGCGAACATACGATATGGATTGAAGTAAGATATAGAAACGATTGAACAATCTGGATCTGGAGACTCCCTATAATCCCATGTGGTGCCACCATCATCTGTTGCAAGAATGGTCCCAGAATCACCAACAACCAATCCATCTTCATCTCCGTTGAAGTCAACATCGTGGAGATTTTCAGTGAAACTTGTTGTCCTATTCCACCAAGTCTGATCTGTGTACTGCCAGATAGCTCCTTCATTTCCTACAATTACCAGAGATGTCGCTCCTGTTAATGCGACACTCTTCATTCCCGTTTGGCTAGAGTCGATTGTAATCCATTCAGATTCGAAGTCATCTTTCATGTAGATTATCCCCTCAGAAGAAATTACAGCCATAGAGTTCTCGTACGAGTCTGCTGAGATTAGATTAGCATCTCCTAAATTAGTATGATTTTGCCATGTAGCGCCAGAATCTTCGCTCAATCTAACGATTCCTGAATCTCCGAATACCCAGATTATTTCTCCATGAATGACCGCTGCATTTAGATCGTAGTCAGTCCAACTTTCAGCCTCATTCCATCCTGTAATTGTTTCTTGTCCGCTTGAATGAGGAATCGAGCAGATTAACAATATAGATACTAGAATCACAACCCTAGACTTAGAGTCTATTGATGACCAAGAGAAAATTCTCTCGATACCCGGAGAGGCACTATTCACAAATTGAGCACGAAGAAGTTAGAATATAGAATCGACCCGTATCACATTATGATTTATTTTAGCTTTTTAAAAAATTAAGAGCATTAGTATTAGCAATGTTCATGGTTGTCTTTCAATGGCCCTTGTTGTATGGGCGAGATGATTTACCATGGTAAGGTGAAGCAAGTTTGGAGTACAGATAATCCGAATATAATTGAATTTAGGTATACGGACCAAATTAGTGTCTTCGACCAAATTATTCCTAGCTTAATTCCTCGAAAGGGAGAGTCATTAAACAGAACATCTTGTCACTGGTTCAAACTTGTTGAAGAAGCAGGAATTTGTGACACCCATGTTATCGAGATGAATGCACCTGACAGGGTGTTAGCGCGAAGATTCGATGTAATTCGTGAACCCGGTGCTATATCGAGGGAGCAAGAAAATGTCTTCGTCCCATTGGAAGTTATTTGTCGACATTATCTTGCAGGTAGCGGTTGGAGGAGATATGCAAGGGGAGACGCTCCTGCTGAAGAATTTGGATTTGAACCTGGAACTATACTAGAGGAAGGGGTGAAACTTCCAAAGCCATATCTTGAGGTTTCAACTAAGTTCGAAAAATTCGATAGGTTACTCGATAGGGCAGAGGCATTGGAAATCTCCAATTTAACCAACGAAGAATTTGATTCTATTCTAGAAATTGTGGTCAAGGTTGACGAAATAATCGAAACCGAGGCTGCAAAGCGAGGATTAATCCACGTCGATGGAAAGAAAGAATTCGCCCTAGGTGAAGGTAGAGTCCCGGTCTTGGTCGATTCATTTGGAACCCTAGATGAGGACAGATGGTGGGATGCTGAAGCCTATGGCCGAGGAGAGATTGTACAGCTATCGAAAGAATTTGTCAGAGGACATTATCTTGAGACTGGACACCATTCTGAACTTTATGCGGCTAGAGAGGCAGGAACCGAAGAACCACCAATTCCCGCATTACCTCAAGACATAATCGACCAAACTTCTATGCTGTACGCCGATATGTATGAGAGATTAACCGGTCAATCATTCTGAGATTTTTTTGGTCAGTTGTGTTTTCTCATTAAAATTCCACAACGCCTTTTCTCTGCTCCACGTAAAATTATTGTTAGGTGTCTGAAAGCATCGGCAACCCCGCCATCTATTGGCTCACTGGGATCAACTGCCCATTTGCCCTTTTGGATTGCTCGACGGAGATTAGTTACGTCCTTCTTATCCAGCCAGCCGCATAATTCCAAACCACCCTTACCAGAAGAAAACCCACCTTCTCCTAGGAACTCTTCATCAAGTCCAAGAGTTAGTTTTGCTAGCAAATCATGAAGGCCATCATCGGTCTTTTCAATCGTATGATTTAGTAAATACTCTATCGCATTACCCCCTTCAATCGGAAATCTTCCGATCCTATCTCTACTTACCCCTCTGTCTAGGGGTTCTGGCATTCCTTCATCTTCTTTCCATGCAATCGAACACAGGAATAACATCATTGCAGGATCAATAGGTGGATTTTCTCCTTCTTCTAATTCAAGAATTGATGAGGGAACTCCCTCTAGAGACTTTATCTCTGAATGGTCGCCGCCTTGGGAGGATTGTATTGATGGTATCAAATCAAGGGGGTCATGTTGCAAAGGCTCGAAAGTGTGGAATGGACTAGGTGAGATGTAGCGACTCATGTTACTATCACCTATGGTTAGTCTTCACCGGTCAAGCGCTTCAACCTGCTCTCGAAGTCGTTCAACTGTTCTTCAATAACTTCCGGAACTTCTTCGACCGGTTCGCGACTATCCGATTCTTCTTTTGTGACTGGATTTTCTTGAATATTTTCTTTAGGTATTTTTTCAGAAGGGGGCGGAGGTTGTGGAAGATTCTGTTCTTGTTTTTTCTTGCTAAGAATTGATTCGGTCATATCTAGTAATTTCTTCCTTTCTCTTTGGTTGTAGAGAATCCATGTCAAGGTAAGGGCTAATGCGATTACAAGAACAGCGGAACCTATTGCAGTGCCCCATTCAAATCCAGAATCATTATTCACGGATCCGCCGGTAAGGATCAATTTCGCTTCATTATCGCTTGGGTCGGAATCAATATCCCAAGGGAAGTAGCATTGCACTGTGATAATAATTTCCGTACCATCTGGTGCATCATCCAGGGATGGTCGGTCCAACTTTGGTTCAGGCGGGTAAGTCTTTGAGAAATCTATCTCATGGGTTGCAGTATGGCTACCGGCTACTACCAAAATACTACAATCAGCATCGGTTAGTAGGTGGTGGTATTCTCTCTTTGTCAATACCTTAATTTTCTGTGATTCCCCTTCTCCTTCAAGCTCAAGTCCAACTAAGCCAATGTTCCAATCATTTCTGCGAATTTCAAATGTATTCATGTCAGAAGCAATGACAATTCCCCTTTCATCTAATAACCGAATAATCAGACTTCTCATTCCTGGTTGAGGGTTCCATGAAGTAGCGCTTAGGTTGACTTGTCCGGAAGTCACGTTTGCTCCTAAACGCCCTTCGAATGAGTCTAACAATTTACCCTGGTCGTCGATTAGAATTACAGTGTAACTGAAGGGTTCGGTACCATTTGCAACGGTACATTCTGCACTTACGGAAACTACATTCCCGGTTATTGAACAGGTAGCATACCTAAGGGCAGGTTCGATTACATATGCAGTGTATGGTAGAACCGTTTCTGAATTTACAGTAAGTCCAGTTCCAGTAGACCCTAAACTCGCTTGCCATACCCAACCTCCTTGCACATCCCATTGCAAACTTGACTGAACATCATCGACAACCAAGGAATCAGGTGAAGTCCCGTGTATGTCTAGAAGGGCACTATCTCCTTGCATTGAAACAATCACTGGTGAAGTTGCCCATGAATGATCTTCGTATTGCGTATCAAGAGATATTTCCCTCTGATTACCAACTTCATCTTGTGCTAAAATTCTAATTGTTCTAGATCCGCCATCCCAATCAGAGGATGGGATGACTTCTAGTGGTACACCCGTGATTTCACCAACGCCAATTACTATCTGAGTCGAGCCTGAAACTTGCCAACCTTGAGGTAAGCTAAGAACTTCAAGTGAAATTGTTGTTGGAGCATTACCTTGATTTTGTAGTTCTGCATGAGGGAAACCACCATCGTCAGAAACAATCCAATTTCCATTCCCTTGTAGGCTGAATTGATGAATAACCGCTACCCTGAGTGGTAGTGTAATCGTAGCCTCGCTACTACCATCTCCCTCCCTTAACTTAACTAGTAATTCCACAGTTCTTCCATGCCTAGCAGTGGAAGGAGGTGTAATCTGTAAGTCTAGAGTTGCAGTATTCCCCGGGTCTAGGATTGGTAATTCTTCGGGCGTTTCGACTTCCCATCCAATTTCACCATCTACTTGGACGCTTACGTATGGGCGGGTGGGGGAATTTCCTTCCTGAACAACTGTTAGTGAAACTATAGAACCAGAGGGGTCAATCTCCAAATTTGCATCTGATGCTATAGCATTCCAACCTGCAACATGAGAAACTTCTATTGTGAATGTAAATGTGTAAACTTCGACATCAAAGGCAACTATCGAACCACTAACTTGGTAGGTCGTTCCATTCCAAGCCCCTAACGGAACTTCTACCACCAAATACAGTGTAGTTGAACTGTTAACTGGAATTGCAGATGCATTATCTCCAAAGATCTCCCAATCAGTATCTGAGTCAGCACCCTGGTGATTTAGTATACCTAAACCAGAAGCAGAAATATCATCGTCCAGGTTTCCAATATTTGTTGCATTTATTTCTACAATGAAGGAGTTTCCTGGACTAATTTCAAATGTACTACCCTCAACATTACCCAGCGATGAATGTAATACAATATCCCAACGATGATCTTGTCTTGCTTCAAGGGTGATAATCACTGAATCAGATATTGTTGAATTTCCTTCAGAAGTCATGAATATTTCGATATTGACTGGGTTTCTTGCAGGTGTTGAATCTGGTAAGATTATCTCTACAGGAAGAGTTCTCAAACTTCCGGAACTAAGAGTCACCCTAGAGTTACTAAACGTAACCAAGATACCTGGGTCTTCTGCTAGATTTTCATCCAATATTAACGAGTAGGACATGACGTAGGTATCTTCTCCATTTCCTGGATTATACAATCGAACCGTGGCTGGTATAGATTCCTCTACTTCTACTAAATGTGGAGATTCAGTAGGTGATACCAAAGTTAGAGAGGATCTGTAAATTTGCAAGACTTCAACAGATAGTCTAAGTGAATAATCCAAGCCTAAGCTACTGGGGTCTGAGAATGAGTGGAATGCAGGAGGTGCATTCATTGGAAGTTCAACAGATAGAATCCCACTCACCCTTGAACCCGGAATTCCTTGCATGGTAATATCATCCCCGCTGATAGATAATGCTCCGGAACCGGACCAAATCCAATCATCTATTGACATTCCCGCGTCACTAACCTTCCAATCTAAAATCCCAGAAGAGGCAGGAAGGTCGGCAATAACGTTCCATTGTAATGTATTTTCAGGCATACTTCTTTGGTGGTCAGTTTCGGTTACCACACTTGTAGCGATGAATTGTAATTGTACAGTTTGACAGGTTTCATCTTCTCCGCTTCCAACACACATTGTAAGCGGTGTAGAAACGCTATCTCCAAGAGAAGCGTCTGTTGGTACGCTGAGTCTTGCTGAGATGATTTTCTGTTCATCAGCAGCCAGTGTCAATGCAGGAATTTGATTTCCGCTTTCATCGTATAACTCGAGACTATTTTCAACAGAATCCCAAGATGTACTATCCCAGAACATTGAGATTGAATTTTCATCAGCATTTCCAAGATTTTCTACAATCAACCATGCCTTTGCGGACTCTCCAATTAGGCCATAGCCATTACTTGCGGTTGTACCCGAAGGTCCTCTTATTGATAGTCCACGAGTACGGTTTGCCTCTACTGGTAAAATCCCGCTAACGCTAACATTTTGATCTTCGTCAAGTGTGAGACTAAGAGACAGATATCCTGCATCTGAACCATCAGCACTCATCGGTGCGTGAATTCTTATTGAGGGGGTCCAAGTCCCATCTGCTGCAATTTCTATGGATGTGATTCCCCCGGGGGTCTCATCACTCCAAGTCCACCCTTGAGGTAGATTACTTGCATCCACGCTCATGCTCCAAACACCTGCAAGTCGACCAGTAGAACGAACAGTCGGCTGACCAATTGTGGATTCTCCCGGATTTGCTCTAACAGGATTCGTGGGCATCTCAAATGTTGCATTATACGGAGGGACAATCGCCAAGTTGGTGGATTGTGCATCGTTGTCATAACGAGATTGTGTGACGTTTTGATACGGATCTAGGACCAATTCGAAGGTATATTCTCCAAGCCCACCTGACCACTCTACAGAGAATGATTCGAACCCCGCAGAACCCGTTGGATCAGTCGGCTCTAGGCTGTCTGCACGATGCCGGGCTATTTCTGCACCGTCTGCGTATAGTATCGCGTCTACGGGCTCGTCAATTTCGATAGTTCCAGCATTTTCAAAGAAGGCTGTAATCGTAACTTCTTCGTTAGGGTTGGGTGCGCTTGGATTGAATTCTATTGCACGTCCATCTAGAAGTGGCCTAACATCGGCTAGAGCCGTGGAGATTACCGTGTCACCCAAGACTATGTCTAAAGTCGCATCTCCATCAACATCTGCTAGAGATGGTGAAGACCAGGTTCTATGCTCAACTTCAATCTCATTATTCCAATTGTTATTGATTGCCGCTTGAGTACCAGTGTCTCCATCCCAAGCCCAAAGAGTCCTTCCATACGCAACTAGTAATTCAGGAGCACCGCTACCATCGATATCCATCCAAACTGGTTGTGCGACGGCAATTTCGTCGTTTGGAGATCCGCTGGATTGCTCCAAGTCATTGTACCAATCAATTTGCGGGTTATTCCCTGAAACATCATGACAGCCTGCATGGCCATGCCTAGCAGTAGTCTCCTGATACCAGGTTACCCAGCATACCCTGTCGATTATATCGTCATCATCAGTATCTATTGCTAGTGGCGGAGCATCAGCGTATCCATTTACTGCCTCAAAAGACCATATCTCCGTTCCATCATCGATCTCCAATCCTCTAAATTCGGCCCCATCGACACTGTTTGAACCATCTGCATCTGTTGGTATTGAAATTATCATTTCAGGGGTAGAGTCTGAATCTAAGTTAGCAATTACCGGACCTGGAAGTCTAATGTGTGGTACGTCAGAATCTCCATCTAAATTGGATAAACTTAGTGACCATAATTGGTCACCTGATACAGAATTTAATTTCCAAACCCACATTGCCCCACTAGATGCATCAGTTGTAGTTAGTAAGACGTAGGCAGTTTGGTCATCAACTTGAGCAAATGCTGGGTCTGAGGGGTGACTTCCATCTTCGAGAGTCGATTGCCATATTGGCGTAGGCACTCCGTTTGCGCCAAGTGGTAGGGCTACGACTACTGGTTTTTCGTTATCGTCGATCGCTGCGAGAACTAATTCAGCATCTCCGTCTAAGTCAAGATCGGCGAGCAAAGGTTGAGTTGTAGGTCTGTGTCCTCCCAACCAAGAAGAGGTATAGGGGCCATTTGTACTTCCAATCTGTAAGGCGTCATCACTATAGCTCCAGAGCAATTCTCCACTTTTTGATCCTCCAGGGGACCAACCAGTTACCGAACAATGAAGTCTTGGCGAGTAAGCATCAACAGTCAGGGCACTACCAGCGTCGTAAACAACGAGGACCTCTTGCATTCCATCGTCATCTAGGTCAACAATCACTGGTGAAGCCTTGATTATCTCCGTGGCTCCTAAATCTACTTCCCAAGCCAAATCAGCGTCCTCACCCTCGATAATTTTCATGACACTGTGATCGTTACCACCAACTACTTCGGTTTGGATTAGTACAATGAACAGAGAGTCACCGCCGCATCTTTCCATAGCCGCCTCATCGGTTACGATTTGTTGGCTGAAATCTGCAACTGGAGTGCCCAGTGCATCCGTACCTATCGAATAAGTTCCATATTCCCAATTGATTACGGGTTCGACAACAGAGGATAATTCAGTTGCATTAGTGGGCATTTCCGTCCCAGCGCCACCATCAGGGGAATGGGAAGGTCCTTGGGAAGTCCTTTGACCAATTCTTCCTGGTTGGGGCCATGGCTGTCCACCATCGACCCAAGGTTCTACAGATCCGGTGAATGCTGTATCCTTTTGAAAATCGTCCAAATTTCTTACATTATTCGAATCAATCACAATCATGGGAGATAGTGAAAGAAGTAACAAACAGAATACTGCGAGCACCGCATTTTGCTGCCCAGAGGGTTTGAAATTCGGACTCAGCATACTCATCAGGGTAGAACTTGCGCTTTCCAAGCCACTTGAAGGTTAGGGGTATACTCTCATTCAGACCTACGGTCTGAGCATACTTTACCCTTCGCGGAGAGTAATTCTATTCCAGAATCTCTTCCGTTGTGCTTATAGCAGGGTCTTTGGTCGGCGAATCGCACGGACCTCTCCTCTGGAGGCACAGCCGATGAGGGACGGGAGGGTTGACCTGCCTTTCCTCCGACTGAACTCGGAGCGGTCCGGCGATTGGAGGAAACCGAATGTACAGCCTAGTAACAATGGAGGATACCATCAGAATCCCTGCGGAATATATTCGCGCGGGACGCAAGCTGGAGGATCACATAGACGAATTGGCCCACGCAGCCTTTGAGGGTAGATTTGATGAAGATGAAAATTACACACTGCTAACCTATGACCACGAAACCGTAGGTCGTGGAAAGATAATTCATGGCGACGGTGCAATCTATCAGAGAGTTCGCTTCAAGGCGCTCCATTTCACAATGGAAGCAAATGAGGTAGTAGATGGCGCAGTCTCAGAGGTTTCTGAATACGGCGCATTCGTCCGTATCGGCCCAATTGAGGCGTTGCTTCACAAATCACAGATTCTTGATGAACCTGTACAGGTAAATATGGGAATTAGAAGAATCGAAGGCTCTCAGTCTGGCAAGCATATCGAAGAGGGCTCATATGTTCGTTCTCGAATTGTTTCAAAGGCGATTAACCAAAATGACCCTAGGTCGAGTAAGATTGGTTTGAATTGCAAGATGGCGGGTCTTGGTGCTCACGATTGGTTGACTAGAGGTGACTGAGGATGCCAAAATCCTTCGCTTGCGGAGAATGTAACAGGATTCTTCCAGATCCTGAGAAGAAAAGCGATCCACCTCAGTGCATGCACTGTCCTTCAGCGCCGGTAACCACCGATTGGTCTGGATACGTAGTCATTATGCACCCAAAACGCTCAGAGGTTGCTCAGCGATTGAACATCGATAACCCGGGCTCCTACGCTTTGAAGGTGAATATCCGATAAGGAGGAAATGAATATGGAAATTATCGAGAGAAAAGAGAATCCATTGCTTAACCGAGTCGAGATTAGTTTCCGGTGGGAGCACCCCAAAGGAGCTACTCCTAAACTTTCTGAAATGGTCGCTGCTGCTGCAAAGGCCGAACCAGGTTCCAAGAAAGAATTGACCTTCGTAAAAAATGTAAATACCCGATTTGGTCGTCCACAGACTACTGGAATCGCCGTTATTTACGGTGACGCAGAGGCGGCAGCCCTTGAGCCAGATTTTGTTCATTCCCGCCACAAGTCAATCCACTCTCCAAATGAGGAGAAGGAACCAGCGACCTCAGAACCTGTTGCTGAGGAGTCCTCCGCAGAAGAAGATGAAGGTGATTCAGAAGAGGGAGGCGATGAGTGATGTCCGATAGCCCGAACGCAAATTCGAAATGGTCGAAATACACAATTGAGGGTGACGAGTTAGTAAGAGCGGAAACCTGTCCGACTTGTGGACCAGGAGTCTTCCTAGGTCAACACTCGGATCGTAAAACCTGTGGAAAGTGCGGTTACACTGTCAAGAACGAGTAACTGCAAATTCGCACAACGTTCCATCGTTCGTGAGAATCTTGTCTGCAACAAACCCCACTCCTAGTTCTTCTCTAGATGAAATCTCAAAGCCTAAATCGCTTAATCGGCCATCGAATCGCCAGCCTGTAAATTCCCACTCTTCATTTCTTATTCTAGCTGCAAATAATGGCCCTGGAGTAGAGTAAGACTCCAGTATCTGCTCTCCATCTGAAATTAGAAATCCACCTCCTGCTAGAGTCAGGAGGTGGGATTTCCCCGAATGAAAAACCCTTTCAATTCTTTCTGGGATTTGTAAGATTCTTCTATCGATTTCGATGCCAGAATCTAAGGATATATCTACTACCAATCCATTGTCATACCAGAGGCTTAGAGAATTTTTTGATTGGGAAATTGAAATTGCAGTTTCAAGCCCCCGCAGTTTACCGTCTATCGTGCCTGGCAGACTTGATCTCCAAACTTCGTTTGCCTCCAAATCCATTTGATATACTCCCTTTCCACGTAAAACAAAACAGAAATTATCACCAAGGCTTGTTATGCATGTAGGTTCTGAATCGAGAGCATGAGACCATACTGAGTTTTGAGGATGTAAAGACATTGGATTCAGAGAGGTTCGCAAGTCACCACGAGAAACTCCATTATCCCATAAATCATCTAATTTTAGACTAGCAATTCTCGCTAATCTCATTTCAGCCTCAACCCAAATTCCAATCCAATAATCCATCAATGGAGTTGAGTGAGTAATTGTCGAAGCAAATGGAATAGAAGATTCTCCAATCAATTCCCCATCTCGGTCAAGTTTTGCCAATTCTCCAAGGCTTCCGATTACAATGTAATATTCTCCACAGTCATCCACTCGAGTTGGAGTGAAGGGGACAGTTCGTTCCACGACTTGACTCATCGGCTATTGTGTTTGAACCTGTGGTGCTAACGGACCTCGCTATTGCTTGCTGATTGGATGGTTTGAAGTCTTCAGGCTTCCAGCATGTTATATGGTGACACTTCTACTAGCCTCTCGAGCAGATAACGCCTCGGTAAATCTCCATGAAGCGGTTGTAGATATTGGAGGTTGGGAGGACTCTGAAAATTTGCAGCATGGATTGTTAATGAGACATTCAGTTCGCCCAGTACATCTTCTTCTAATCGAAAAGTTACATATTCATGCTGATGGTATCGATTTAATTCATGAAAAAGAAACAGCTGAGTCAGTCGACGAAGTCCTAGTTCTTTCTCGTCATGCGGCAAAGAGTGGAATCCCCTCACTTACCGTTCATGCAATAGGCGTTCCAGGTGAAGTGCCTCACGGAGAGGTTGGATTCGCTGGGGGGGAAAAGGGGTTAGCAGCACCTCCTTCGCCACGATTTTCTGCTATTTATTCCGCACTGAGAGATGAAGTCTCTAAATCAGATATGGCAAATGAATTTCAGGTTAGCTTAGAGACAACTCATCATGGTCCAGTTCTAACTAAACCTAGCCTTTACCTAGAGATCGGCTCAAAAGAATCCGAGTGGATTCGCAAAGACGCCTCAAGCCTCTGGGCTGTTGTAATCTCGAGGATTCTAGGCTTTTCAGATAATTTAGCTGAAGGTGAGTGGCTTGGTGAAGGAGATGTTATGGTTGGTTTCGGAGGAGGGCATTATGCTCCTCGCCATTCGGATGTTGCAATCCGTAGTGGTATACCATTCGGTCACTTAATTGCAAATTATGCCTTAATTTTTGATGAACAGAATACAGAATCGCCATCTGGCCCATGGAGACATAGTTTGCATGAAGCCATCGAAAAAACTCGTATTGCATTTCCAGGTGGAACTATCTTTGCACATTTAGACCGTAAATCATTCAAAGGTTGGCAACGAAATGCAATCATTGCAGAATTATCCTCTCTTGGGGTTGAAGTTCGTCGAGGCAAGGAGATTATTCCTTGAGCAATCGTGAAAGTGCTCCTGCTACACGACCGTCAATATGGGGGTCATGGGCCGTCTCATCATGATGATGATGCCAGTCACTCCAAAATTCATTGTAGGGTGGGTTGCAAAGAGATATGTTGCTGGTACTGATTTAGAGAGTGCAATGCGAGTGATGCGTTCAATGAAATCTCAAGATGCTTGTTTTACTCTGGATGTCTTGGGCGAAGAAATTACAAATTTAGAAGAAGC
>DAMG01000033.1:17637-22147 GCA_002497025.1 Euryarchaeota archaeon UBA126 | reverse complement strand
CACATCTCACCGTCATTCAAGTTTGGAATGATAGGGTCCCAAGCGGAAGTGACTATGTCAGCCGTAATATCGGCGGCTGGCATTAATTCCCACTCCTCTACTGGGTCCTCATCGTCCCCACCCAGACAACCTGCGAGTGATGCCGCAAGCATACTGAGTGTCATCAGCATTGCAATCATTTTCTTATCTAACATAGCGTTCTACGCTCCTTAGCCCTCTTTCGTGGTAATGTGGCCGTTATAGTAGTTCTCTTACTGGATTCGAAAGATTCTGTTTCCGATAGTTTTTCTAAAATGGGTCACTAATCCCCTTTTTGGTAATTTTTGGACTAAAATTTACCAAATACTAGAAAAATAACAAAATCCGCCCATACGTAGTATGGATATAATCAATAAAAAAATTGAGTTTCGAATATTGGTAGTTTTGATACCGATTTAATCATCTACCTTGAACTACTGGTTATACTATGGATGACATTCCGATGGACTACGCAACCAGCGGGGTCGATATCGAGGCTGAAGGGGCTGCGATTGCCAGCCTAATCGGCTCTCTAAGTGGTTCTGTCAGAAAGCCGGGGACTAAAGGCGCCCCTGTGCCTTTGCCGGGTGGATTTGGAGGTATAATCGAGTTTGGGAACTCTCGATTAGCCCTGGCGACGGATGGAGTTGGCTCTAAACTTCAATTGGCGAATAAACTTGGTCGATATCAAGGAGTTGGGATTGATTGTGTGGCAATGAATGTGAATGATTTGCTTTGTGTGGGAGCAGAACCTCTAGCATTTGTAGATTATATCGCAGTGCCAGAAACCAACCCAGAAACTCATTCCGTTATCGGTGGCTCCCTTGCAGAAGCATGCCGTCGAGCACGGATTACTCTTGCAGGAGGGGAGACGGCAACGCTTCCAGGCATAGTAACTGAATTGGATCTCTCAGGTACTGCTCTTGGATGGTTCCCCGCTGGTGAGGCAATAACCGGTGAAAATCTAGAGGCGGGTGATGTCATAATCGGTCTACCGAGCAGTGGAGTTCATTCCAATGGCTACACATTGCTGAGAGCAATTGTCGAGAAGTCTGGTTTGTCACTAGGTGATACTGCGCCATTCGATACGAATCTTCTGGGAAGAGAAATCGAAGGCGCGAGTGAATCCGGTGCAACCTTGGGAGAAGTTTTGTTGAATCCCACTAGAATCTACGTTGACCCAATCATCGATTTGATTGATTCATGTCGGAAAGGGGCTGGCCCTTGTGCCTCTGGAGATCTCAAGGCAATTGCACACATTACAGGTGGTGGCCTATCGAATTTATTGCGATTACACGATAGTTTGGGGTGGCATATTTCGAACCCATTACCTATTCCACCTGAATTCAATTGGATGGCTGAAACTGGACCTGTTGAAAAATTGGAAATGCATAGAGTATTCAACATGGGAATGGGTATGTGTATCGCTGTATCTGCAGAGGTTGCTGAAACTGTTGAAAATTGGCTTACTGAGAGGCTGCCTGGCACTAGAATAGTAGGTGTTGTATGCGATGATGGTCATCGAGTAACTCACGCTGATTCTGAGATTGTTTTTGAGCACTACTGATTCACATGCGAGAGTAGTCAAGCCAATGTGTGAGTGTTGACTCGCGATGTCGTGGAAAACAATCTACCACCCGATTGGCCGGGCCTTGTACATAGGGAAGGAAGGACTCTGACAAGGGTCACTGATTTACCCGATTCAAACAAAAAGGGACCAAGTTCGAAAAATGCTGGCTTCGTCTTTCATAATCCTGCGATGGCGGGGTCGAGAACTCGTAGCGTACTCTTGATGGCGCATGCGATTGAATCTGGAATTCTAGGGGATTCCAAAGTTCGAGCTCTTGACGGATTGAGTGCTTCTGGTTTGAGAGCCAGAAGATGGTTGAATGAATTGCCTGAAGAGGCATCGTCCCGTCTTATCGCAACAGTCGGTGACATGGATCAAAATGCACTGGATTGGGCTATGGCCACCGAGTCACAATTTTCATCTGAAAATGGAGAATTGATTCCTCTCCTAGGAGATCTACGAACCAGTGTTTTATCTCAAGGATGGCACTGGATTGATATCGATCCTTTTGGCTCACCAGTTCCTTTCTTAGATACCGCGATTCAAGCTCTTGCACGACGTGGAGTATTGGAAGTTAGTGCAACTGATACCGCTGCACTGAGTGGCTCTTCAAAGAATCCACTGATGAGAAGATATGGTGCCAGAGTACGTCTTGACAAACTCAAGCATGATTCGGGTCTACGGGTTCTAATGGCAACAGTCGCACGCGCTGCTGCGCGCCACGACCGTAGTATCGAACCTCTTCTTTCAATCTGGGATTCGCACCATCTTCGGGTCTCGGTTCGGGTGAGGAAAGTTATGGAGGGAGCGAATGATGTGGAGGCATCTTTGGGTTGGCGAATTTTCTCTCCTACCAAAGATGAAGTTGAGGCGTCTATTTCAGCTGGATTCTTGCCGCCGGAAGATTCCGGTGAGTTGCCGATTCGTTGTTTCCTTCCGCTTTCACACCCCGTCTCCAGACAGGATCCGAGGGTATCGGGACCAATGTGGATTGGTCCAATGGGTGATGCTGAGACTATGGCATCTATGACAGAAGAAAGAGTTCTGGAAATGTGCGCTCCGACTTTTGATGAGGCGGATTTAGCAGGTTGGTCTGAGAAGGATATTGATGCTGAAAATCGAAGGCTTCTACGAGCAATTCGGCATATCTCGGAAGAAGCAACCGCGATATCTGGACATCATTTGATAGCAGTTGATGAATTGGCGAGTTGGCAAGAAAAGGGCTCGCCGCCAAGCCCTAGAAGAATGGTAGAATTGTTACAAGAACAGGGTCACAGTGCGGCGATTTCTCATTATGCGGAGCCTTCGATTAGAACAGATGCATCTTGGAGTGATATCGTCGCTGCATTGAAGCACATTGCAAATGATTGAGAATATCGCAACCCCATTTTTAGCCGCCAATGTATGACATCTCTACCCTTTGTAATTCCGAAGTTAATTCCGAGCGCATTTCGGAGTATCTATCATCTCTAGCATTCCAAGTTGAAGTAATAATTGAGGCTATTTGTTCATCAGAATAACCCAATCTAATTGGGGACAGAAGGTCCAATCCTTTGTTAGAAAAAAGACAGGTGAATAAGCGCCCATCTGCTGATATTCGAGCTCTCGAACAGTCTCCGCAAAATGGCTCAGTTACGCTTGATATCAACCCTATTTCGTCGCCGCTAGGGAGACTGTAACGCTTAGCAACATCGCTCTTGTTTGTGGGATTAATTGCCGACAAATCTTCAAACATATCTCGGATTTCTTCCGCACTTACTACTTCTTCCATTGACCAACCATTAGTCGTTCCCACATCCATAAATTCAATGAAACGCACTGCTATATCTCTATTTGAGAAACGTTCAACTAAATCTAAAATTTCATCTTTATTTGTATTTCTTTTTACCACAGTATTGATTTTTATTGGCCCTAAACCCACAGACTCTGCTGCTTCTATTCCAGCCATAACAGCCGCAACAGTGTGGCCTGAATCAGTTATTGCGGCGAATGTTGCTTCGTCAATCGCATCAAGACTAACCGTGACTCTGTCGAGTCCTGCTGCGGATAGTGCAGGGGCATATCTTGGAAGTAAAACACCATTTGTGGTAAGGGCTATTTCCAGCGGCCTAAGTGCTAACATAGATATTAATTCATGAATATTCTTTCGTAATAGTGGTTCGCCACCAGTAATTCGAACTTTTACTACTCCCAATGATTCGAATATCCCAACCAATCTATCGATTTCTTCAAAGGACATCATTTGACTCTTTTCTAAAAAGGGAAAATCTGAGCCAAAAACTTCTCTTGGCATGCAATATTTACAACGAAAATTACAGCGGTCGGTTACTGAAATTCGTAGATCGGTCAACGGTCGTCCGAATGTATCCGATAAGACCTCGCGCATACTTCCCCCTACGTCCACACGTTAATGGCTTTAACTTGGGAATACGATTAGAAATTATGAAGAATACATAATAGGGAGGGGACAACCGAAATTCCAGAAAAACAAAGTCTAAACGCCCGCAGGTTGAAGAAAGGAGGGCGTCTGAAAGGGTCGAAGGACATGCTAGCCATTACGCCAAAGGCTCGTGAAATGCTTGACTCGTTCGCCGAGCAGGCTGACCAAGCAGATTTGTCTTTACGTGTCGAAATCGTTGGTAGGGGGCCGAAAGGTTTCCAGTATGATTTACAGTTCGTTGGTGCTGAAGGGGGCTCTGAAGATGATTACATCAACGAGGTTGATGGAATAACCGTTCGAATCGCAGCTAGGAGTGTTCAGTATCTCGACGGTGCGACTCTTGACTTCAAAGAGACCTTGATGGGTGGTGGATTCGCGTTTGATAATCCCAACCCCATGTGGGTTGATGAACTGTCTAAGAAAGTCGCTGAAATAATCAACAGTGAGGTCAATCCAGCGGTTGCTAGCCACGGTGGCGTTGT
>DAMG01000033.1:6444-17290 GCA_002497025.1 Euryarchaeota archaeon UBA126 | reverse complement strand
ATAAAGCAATAATCGCCTTTGGAGGCGGATGTCAAGGTTGTGGCATGGCCGATGTCACACTAAAGCAAGGTGTTGAGGTGATGATTAAGGAAAAGGTCCCCGAGATTATCGAGGTTATCGATTCAACAGATCATGCAGCAGGGACCAATCCGTTTTACTGAATGGAATCAGTAGACCATCCTGACTTCATCGTCATCGTCTTGGTCTTCGGGCGCAGGTAGAGCGTTTGCTTGTGCTCGCTCAAATGCCTCGCGTACTCTTTCCTCTATAGCCCGAGCATCTTCGAGGAGCCCTTTGACTGGTATCTCCAAATCTATCAGGTCACAAACACCCTCGATTGCTAGTAATGCGGCTCGTGCATCGGGGTACATTGGGTTACATTCTGCTAAAAGTGCAGTGACATCTAGGCCTCTGCGCTCGCCTTCAGCAATTAGGTAGCCGGAGATTCCGGATACGATTCCTTGTTGTATTCGCTGAATGTTGGACTTGTCAAGTGCATCTCGGCCTATTGCGGTTGAGGAAACGCCCCACAAATCGCTTTCTTCCTTGATTCCCAAGTCGTTACTTACGACCCCGTCGATTACGATTAACCTGTCAAAGCCTCCCTTGGTGAACCATTCTAGGACCGTCTCTCCAAAGTGAACATCGTTCTGAGGAGGAAACTGAATTTCTGCAATAAATATCCCGAGTCCATCTCCTTGATAGACTCGTACTGGATGTTTTGGTACTGATTCATGAATAAGAGCAATTGCAGGAAACTCTGGATGGAGGACGGTTCCCATAGGATCGAGGTCAAGTGTCTGAATGATGTGAGACATTGCAATTACTCCCACCGAACCTACTGTAGAAAAGCCACAAATTGCTGTACCGCCAAGGGTTGTTGGGTCTGCAGAAGAGTGCAGAACTAATGGATACCCCGAGTTGTCGTGTGTGGCCATCGAACATCGGCTGATGTCGAAGAGTCTTGAACCAAACGGTCTCAAGCGGTTGAGAGAAGGAGATGTATAACGGCTGATTGTATTGATATTATTTTGAGGTTTATTTTATCAATTAGTGATTGATCGGCGACTTGGTAGTATGTCAGAGGAAGATAACGGCGACATTGGGAGAATCATAATCAGAGTCGGCTCAACTGAGGTAGATTTGACTGGATCGTCTCGCGAAGTCAATGATTCATGGCTGAAACTCAAGGAGCAGGATACCTGGGCTTCTGCACTATCAAAAATTCGAACCGCTAGACAAGACGCCATTGAAGCCGCGCGTAAATCCCTCAGCGAAACTGGGGTGCCAGAGCGAGGTTCTGCATTTAGAAGACTCCTTGACAATTGTAATATCTACAGAACTGGTGATGTAATTCTGGCTGCAATTCACTATCTTCGCTCAGTTGAAAAAGAGGATAATACCCCTCCTCGAGAAGTGAAGAGATTGATTGAGGATTCTGGTCGTTGGACAGATGAGGAATTAGAGAAGTGGAACGTCTCACTATACATCAATAGAATGTTGGATGATTCCTCATCCAGAGGGCGACCGGCCTTGTTGAGCTTTCCACAAGGCACCGATAAGAACCGATTTGTGATACTTACAGACGCTGGTAGAGATCATCTGGAGAGGCTATCGACTTGAGCGATGAAAATTCGGAAGTAGGACCAAAGGATTGGTCTTTCACCTCCCATGTTGGAGCTGACCTTCGTGGAATTGACCTGTCGGGAGCTAATCTTCGTCGAGCCGTTTTTGATGGGGCTGATTTGGAAGGTGCTGATTTGTCGGGTGCTGATCTTCGCAGGGCCTCCTTCAAGCGCGCCAATTTGATGAAGGCCGCGTTTGATGATGCAGATATGCGCGATGCGAGTTTTGTCAAGGCCCGAATGAATTTGTCAAATTTCCAAAGATGTCGCCTCGATGGTGCTGACCTACGGGGGATACGGGGGCGATACGCCATCTGGAGAGAAGCAAATTGGTGGGAGGCGACTATGGATGATGGTCTACGCAATGCGCTAGAAAAGAAGTGGCCGAAACCCGGAACGGATTAGTTTGGGGTCATTTTGGAAAGGCCTTCTCGCATCCATTCAGGGACTGTTATCTTCTTCTTCACATCACTCATATCTACACACACAGTAACTTGATCTGCAGACCAACAAAGAGTTCCGTCTTGATTTCTAAATTCAATTCTCCAAGTGATTGAAGTTTCTCCAATTTTTGGAACTGTAATTGTACAATCTACTGTGTCACCATATGCTAATGGGTGGCGGAAATTTGCTTCTGAGTGAACAAGTGGAAATCCTATCTTATGCTCGCTCAGAATTTCGTTGTAATGCATACCGCAGGAGTACTCCCATGATTCTTCGTAAAATCTGTGAGCCAGGTCCCAAAATTGAGGATAATAGACTATCTTGGCCATATCGACCATCGGGAAGTCGATTCGCCTACTCGAGGTAAAAGCCATGTATCGCCATAGGTACCAGAGAGATGAATATGCCGACTAATACGAAGTTTAAGGCATCTACAATTAGTGCCGTAATTCTTGCACTAATTTCGGGAATTATTCTAATCGCTTCGATTGTTGCTCTTTCTTCTTCCAATGATGAAACTCCTTCTGCGGGGCCGATGGCGATAACCGATGGTTGTTGTTATGCTGGGCTAGGATTAATTCTATCTTGCTTTATTTTTTCAATCGCGGCGCTGGTTCAAATTGGTGGACTATTCTTTTTGAATAATCAGAACGAGGTTGAAATGATACCACCGAAAGAGTAGCTGCTTATTCTCCCCTAGTGTGAGAAAGCATCCATTGCATTATTTCCGGATCCGAATAGATTGCAAACCAACCCCCATGTTCCCCGCCAACCACTGTTTGGAATTCAATCTCTGCACCAAGATTACTCAAATTTTCAGCCATCTGGGCGGCCATACTGTATTCTGAGGTGCTGTCATTTGTACCGTGGCTCATCCATACGGGCAGATGAGCAATGTCCTCTGCTAATGGTAAATATGAATATGGCTCATGATGAGGAGTCAGTGGCATAATTGCCGCAAAATAATCTGGAAGTGCAGCGGCTACGATGAATGTGCCTCTTCCCCCCATACTCAAACCAGTAAGGTACACTCTATCATCGTCAACATTGAGATTTGCTTTAACGTCTTCAAGGACATCCAATGCCTTTTTTGGGTCCCAGTCAATTTCCAATTTCGAGGGCCTAACGATGATGTATTTGTCATCATCCGGGATATGGAAATTATTCGTCATCATGTTATTGAAAAATACCGAATCAAGCAATTGACCGTGGAGATAAAGGAATAACGGATACTCATTGCTCGCATTATATCCGGCTGGAAGTTTTACTGAATAAGTGTAGCCACACTCGTAATCAAGGCGTTCATCAACGACTACTTCTGACTCATTGTCTAACTCTATTGAGGCGTATGAAATATCTGTCAAACCGTCGACAGCGAGCCATTGTCCGGCTTGAATCTCGGACCAAGATGAGGGGTTGGCTGTTGAATTAAGACCCTCTGTAGCGGTCACATTACATGGAGGAACAGAGATTGGTCCAGTCTCTTCTTCTGGTCGCTCGGTCTCTTCTCTTGGCCGCTCAGTCTCTTCTTCTGGTCTGTCTGAATCAAAGGAACACTCTTCTCTTTCCTCGAACCATGTTCCGCCTCTGTCTTCGCAATCCTCTAGAGTGATTGTCGTAGATTCAATCGACTCTTCCCGCACATCTTCCCTTTCAATATCTGAAATTTCGTCTTCAGATATTTCTGGCTCGGTGTCTGAAGCACATCCTGCAAAACTACAAGAAAGTAGTAGAATAGTTAGAGCTAATGCTAGACTTCGCATATAATTACGGCAAATTTTTCAGTTATGAAGTAGTGTTTTGTAAAAAGTTGCCACATTTCGGAGAAAATGGCGGACCCACCGCGATTCGAACACGGGTTTGAGGCTCCGCAAGCCCCAGTGATATCCAGGCTACACTATGGGTCCAGCGTGTTTTCGACAGATGACTTCTGTATAACCCCGACGGTGGGTAAAATCACATTGAAAGGGGTAGAACTGTCTTCCAACGAGGCTCGGCAAGTTTCTTCGCATTAGGACCAATCCTAGTGTTCTTGGTCTTATGAGTGAGAACTCCATGCATCCCCTCGACTGAGAATTTTACTCTTAATTCGACCATGCGATCTCTTTCCGCTGCAATCATCTGGTCGTCATCCAAGTCGATGCTGCCGCCCGCTTCATCGCCGGCATTTGTAATGCTCAAACTGTTGCCTTCCATGCTTGCGCGAGGAGAGAAATCGAAATCGTTTGGTTCGTTCATTAAAACATCTACATCGACAATCAGTCGGTTTCTTACCGAGGCCTTCTTGACTTCGATTGAACGTACCATCAAAGCCTTCCAATGGCTTTGGGTTGAAAGGCCTTATCCATCGAAAATGAGAGATTATGCTGTCACTTCACTGACCCTTGGAATTAGTATGATGTAATCTATAGTTAGAGTCCAATCATTTCCAGAGTCGGGATCTACTTCGTCAATTAGGATGTCTGGGTCGCATTCATCTGCTGTAATTACCCAAATCCATTCGCCTTGCCCAAATCTTGCTCCAGCTTCGTTGAGAAGAGTTTGTTCTAGGCTATCCGAACTATCAGCACTTACCGTATATCCGGTATCCGGCCAGGGATTCAAGTCGCCTCTGTCTATACTTGCTGTTGCATTTAATGTGACATTGTCTTGGGAGGTCTGGGCACTGGTACTCCAACCTGTCATTGGAATATTTAGACGGAGTGTGAAATTATCTTCTGGCCATTGAATTGGTAGTAAATCTCGATCGAGAACCAAGGTTGCATTGACCTGCATGATTCTAGCGCCATTAGTACGAGACCCTATTTGTCCGGGTATATGTTGGTGGGTTGTACTCTCACCTTGTTCAGTATACCCAGACCATTCGTAAGTTACATGTTGTTCTTCCCAAACCACATTGAACATTCTACTTACCACCATCAAGCTCCATATTTCTGTGCTTGTGGCGCCGTTATCGTCAACTACAGTTAGCGAACCTGTTTGGTTTCCAGAATCTGCGTACATCACTTCAACAGAAGAAGACGTAGAATCTGCATCATTTGTTGGATCGCCGTCTCCATTTCTGTCGAATCCAAGGTCTAAGTCCCAAATGAATTCTACACCCCCTCCTTCTGAGTCAAAGGAAGCTGAGGCATCGATAGTTGCAGTCTGGTTGGTACGAACATAGCCCGGCTTCTCGATGACGATAGTTGGAGGCGAATTTACGAATATCGTTATGGATGCCCTATCGCTTTCCCCACGGTCGTTGAAAACAACGACTTCAACATCGTGGTTTCCGGCTTGAGTGAAAGTGTGGAAGGCGATGCCAGTGGTGGTCGTTCTCTTTTCTCCGTCTCCAAAGTCCCAAACATATTCGTCGATAATTGTCGGTGATGGTGTGCTTGAAGATCTAGCATCAAAATTAACTGAGTCGCCTAGATTAATCGAGGTTTGATCTGCAGAAATTTCGGCAATAGGAGTCGTTGAAGCCAAGCCGGTACATCCAGCCAAAGAGGTAAGTAAGAGCAGGATGGATAGTGATACGACTCGCCCGGCTTCTAACCCCATTATACAAATGGGGCAGAGAGAGACAAATAGGTATGACGGATTTATTTCTATCACCGATGAAGTTCAAGGAGGGTCTCCCATCCGTGAAGTCATGGTCGGAGGTATGCTAACCGGATACAGAGTTCTCGGCTTCGACCTAGAGACTACTGGATTGAACCCTCGAAGCGACCGAATTGTGCAATATGCATTGATTGGTAGTGACGTTGATGGTTCACACATTAACCAAACAGCTCTGGTAAATCCTCGTCGCTCAATACCTCCTGAATCTTCTCGAGTGCACGGCATTACTGACGAGGATGTGAAGGGGGAAAGTGAGTTTTCTGAACATCTTCCTGAATTAATCAAATTGATTTCTGACGCCGTTATAGTTGGGCATAATGTTTCAAGATTTGATTGGAGATTTCTTGAGTTGGAGTGTATGAGAGCAGGTTTCGAAGTCCCTGTGCCAAGGGCAATTATTGACACCCTGACCTTGGCTAGGAAGTTGAAAATCCCTGGTCGTCACGCATTGGGGTCTCTTTGCGCGCGTTACGATATCAACATCGCCCGCGCACACAGTGCTGATGCGGACGCGGGTGCAACCCTGCTGTTACTTTGGTCGATGATGCAAAGTCATCCAAAGGAATTCAGAGGCGAACTGGATGAATTACAAGATATGCTATCTGGAAATCGAGGTAATAATGACAGTTTAGGCCCTAGTTTGGTTGATTTGGAGCCGGTCGAAGGTACAAATGGAAGATTACGTCATTCAGATCAAGGAATTGTCATCGCCTTCGGAAAACACAAGGGCAGGACGTTGCAAGAACTGCAGAAGGTCGACAAACGCTACTTGGACTGGTTATCTTCGCCGTCTTCGCCAATTTCTTCGAAAACCGTATCAGAATTACTTCGCAACCAACGTGAGTAATCGCGGGCGTGCCCTTCGTTCATTGGGTTCCACGGTAATACCTCGCACCAATCACCAAGATGTGCAATTCGCCCATCCATTCTAGCGCTGCCAAGAAAAATAGCTCCTTCATGCCCAGAGTCAAGGAGTTCGGACAGATGTACTAGGGCTTGATCACGAAGAACTGCGCCGAATTTATGATCCGAAGGGGCTAATTCCCCTTCATTGCCGATAGGTGGCATTCGTTGGAATAGAGCCGCTCCAGCCTCACGATCGAATCGAATGACTTGAACCACCTCATCACGAAACATATGGCCTGGTGAGAGCGTACCGTCACGACGAGCGGCCCACCAAATTGGGCACCACGCCTTCCACTCACACCAACCGCACTGCTGGTCGCCGGGTGTGGCGGGAAGAGGTGTCGTGGAAGGGCGCATTCCTTCCCATGCCTCTAATGCCGATTCCAATACATCTGGGCCATCGGCTTGGTGAACTGTTTGGTTTGCAGAGTACCACCCTTCTGCGACTACAGTTGGGTGATTGGGATTATTCTGTTTCAATAAATCTCGATAGAACCTTAGCTGTCGACTAACTTTTTCATTTAGTGTGGGTGATGGTGGTTTACCGGTTTTCAAATCGGCTACAACCCAACCCTGCGACTCCCCATTTTCATCGATATCGGCTACCAATAAATCGAGTCGCCCCATTAACCGTCCACATTCTGAAACTAAAGTTCCTTCATTCGCCAAAACGATTGACTGTACCTCTTTCCAAGTTGCTACGCTAACTTCTGATAGGTTTTGAACTTCAACGTTGGATTTGCTAAATAGGATATTCAAGGCTCCGATGAGTCCGTCGTGGGCCTTGGTTATTTGTTCCTCCTTCCAACGAGGATGTCGAGGAGTTTCTAGAAAGTTATCTTTCTCGATTTGCCAATGTCTATCCAATACTGCTTTGGCAGTGGCAGGAAGCCAGTCTGGTTCATCATCTTCACGATCGGCTAAATCGAGATTACAGAGGTCTTCTACTGAATTGTGGACAGCATTACCCAAGGCCGCTGGCATGCTCGCCTTTCGAGGAAGGCCTTGACGAGAAAGCCAGTATTTTCGTGGACATTCTTCGTACCTATTCCAGGATGATGGAGACAATTGGTGAGCGATAAAACCCTCTTCCGGTTCAGGACTTGGTTCACTTCCTTCACCCGATGATTGCACCTCCTCTGCCTCCGACATGCTATATCGAGAGAGGCCAATGATTAACAGTATCTCGGTCGGTTACGGTTCAATGAGTGGAGCACCCGTGGTCGCGGTAGATGATGAGTTGAATGCTGAGGGAGCTTTGGTCGTGACATGTTTTCCTTCTGCTGGATTCGTTAGTAGTATCGTTGCCCACTACCTAGTCGATCGTTTAGGACTCGCCTTTGTAGGAGGGGCAAGAGGCGCAGGGCTTCCTCCAGTTTGCCTAGTTCAGGAAGGAAAACCCTTGCCCCCACTGCGATTCTATGCAGGTGAGCCGATCTGTCATATGGATAGATGTGACAAAGTAGTGTTAATCGCCTCTGAAATTCAAGTGAATGCGGATTTGACACTTTCACTCGCAGATTCGATACTCGATTGGGTCGAGGCTAGCGGAGCGAGTCAGGTGATGATGATTGATTCATTTTCACATGGTCCAGACCAAGCACATTCTATCTTTGATGATGATGAATCTGACGAATCGATGTTGGGTATTGGTTCTACAGATTCAGCGCAAGAAACACTTGAGCAACTCGGCGTTTCAAAACTCAAACATGGCGTCGTTGGAGGTATGAGTGGAGTAATGTTAGGTGAATGTCGAAGGAGAAGAATCGATGCTATGGCCATCCTAGCAGAGTCCGGTGGTGATCTGGCAAATGGTGCAATACCAGATGCTCGAGCCGCAGCTCGGATTATCGAGAGGCTTGATGGCCTGCTTCCTGCAATCAAATTAGATACTGAACCTCTACTAGAAGAAGCCCAGAGAATAGAAGAACAAATCCGAGAAATGATGGCGACTCAACTCAACCAATTGAAGATGGATAAACCAGGTGTTGAAAGCTCTGGAATGTACGGCTGAATGCCTCAATAATCCCCTAATGACATCTGCTGTGGTCCTGCATCTCCGAGTATCTCGCCAGAGTCTTCTTCGGCCGAATCTAATCCACCACTGGAGATTTTCAACTCTAGTTCCGGTTCGCTCAAAACGGCCACTGAAAGCCTGTTTGCTTTGTCTAACTTAGACCCTGAGGATTCTCCGGCAACTAAGAAATCCAACTTTCCTGAGACAGATGAAACAACTTTACCGCCGGCGGCCTTGATCATCAAGGCGATTTCCTTCCTTGGCCTACTCAAACTTCCAGTAATACAGAATGTTTGTCCGGTAAGTGGCCCTTCTGATTCTTGTTTTGCTTCTTCGGCGGTTATTTCAATCACTGCGGCTAATCCTTCCACCATCTCCCTACGTTCTGACAGACCTTCTAGGAAAGAGCGAGCAACGGTCTCACCAACTCCTTCCAATGTGACTAATCTAGAGATTGCAATTTCATGATCATTTAGCAGATTGAACATAGTCTCAGAATTTTCTAATTCTTCTGCAAATCCGGTAGCTAACTCAGGCCCAATGCCCGGTAGACCTAGAGCAGAGAGGAAGGCTGAGAGGCTGATCGACCTTGTTGAATCCAATTGGGAAATTATGTTGTTTGCAGATTTCTCGCCCATTCGTTCCAAACTGACAATGTCAGAGTGAGTCAACGAGTAAAGATCTGGTAGAGTATTGACTAACCCCTCATCGCACAATTGTTCGGCTAATTTCTCGCCGATCCCATCCATCTCTAGGGCTCGACACCAATACAGAATTGCTCTTTCTAGTCGAGAAGGACAATTTAGATTGAAGCAACGAATAAACGCCCCATCTTGTTGAAGTTTAGTTTCACATCTGGGGCATTGCTCTGGAATTAGGACATCTTCGCGCAGAGGCAGTGGGTCGTTAAACGGAGTTCCGTCGGCGTGAAGTCGATTCTCTAAGTCCGCGCTCTTAGCTTCGCCCAAAACTTCGATTATCTTTGGGATTACATCTCCCCGACGAACTATTCTGACTCTATCTCCAATGCATATCCCTAACCTTTCAATCTCTCCGGCATTGTGTAGAGTAGTGTTCTCAACTGTTACTCCTGATACCGTTACGGGCGCTACCCTTGCAACGGGAGTCACCGTGCCGGTTCTTCCAGTCTGCCAATCTACGCCCATGACAACCGTAGAGGCTTCTTCTGGAGGGAATTTCCAAGCCAAAGCCCAACGGGGATGATGGGCTGTCTCACCGAGAAGTTCTCTCTTTGCTAAATCATCCAATTTGATGACTACCCCGTCTATCTCCCATTGTGCATTATCGCGATTCTCTGTCCACCGCTTCGTTACCTCAATAATTGCCTTGGTTACTGCCTCGTCACCCTCTCCTTCGACTACTTCATTTCCAGCCGCAGCAATCTGGTTTGATTCAAGCCAGTCGATTGCTTCTGAGTCATTTACGAAGGCTGGAGGCATCGGGCTATCCGGATGTCGATGTGGGGTACTTGGAAACATTACACCATAGGCATGGAATGTTAAATCGGCTGCATCCCCTTTACCTGCATCCGAAGTTTTCTGACGTAAACTTCCTGCGGCGAGGTTTCGAGGATTAGGGGCAATAGATGCATATTTTTCCCGAAATACATCCAATGGCATTACCACTTCACCTCGAACGTGAGCATCTCCTTTCCAGTCTATTGACTCTGGAATATTTGGTATTCTACGAACATTTGCAGTAACATCCTCCCCCCTCTCCCCATTTCCACGAGTAGATGCACGGATCAAACGTCCTCGGCGATATTCTAGAGACAATGCAGAGCCGTCTAACTTTGGTTGACATACGAAACGGCGCCCGTGGGCTGTTGTTTCTGTGACAAAGTGTGCAACTTCTTCCACCTCTGTAGCCTTGTCTAGACTTCTCATTGGGAATAGGTGGTCGACTTTTTCTGAGCCCGGGACTGGATCCGAGCCGACTTTGGAAAGTTGTGGGTGGTCAGGATCAAGTTGCTTTAATTCATCAAAAAAGGCATCATACTCAGCATCGGTTATCTCAGGAGAAGCCTCGTTGTAATAGAGGTTAGAATTATGCGCGAGCAGCCTTGCAAGCTCCTCGATACGAGCGCTGTTCGCCCACTCATCCATGGCCTCCGGAACCATGTTCTACGAGGGGGGGCTGTCCCCTAAAAGGTGCTCTTTTTTGGTAATAAAACTCGTAAATTATGGCTCTCGCATGTAAGAATATGGTGGGCCAGCCAGGATTTGAA
>DAMG01000033.1:0-6135 GCA_002497025.1 Euryarchaeota archaeon UBA126 | reverse complement strand
GCCAGGATTTGAACCTGGGTCGCGCGACCCCCAGCCGCGAAGTATAGGCCAAGCTAACCTACAGGCCCCTTGTGTGTTTCTTTCGTGAGAAGTATCTCCCAAAGCCTTGACGGCTGGAAAATCAATCCTGTCGGGCGATGCTGAAAGGCGATATCTCATCGATTAATTCGATATGACCTACATACATTCGTCGGCAACAGTATCGCTCAATGCCGATATCGTCGAGAACTTTTGAGGGGTCCTCGCCTGTATCGACTGCATTCTTGAACTGATCATACACATGAGCTACGACTTTTCCGCAACTCCAACAACGTACTGGAATCAACATATTTCATCACCTATACGACTTCTGCCACTTCTTGCGAGCGCCTCGCCCCATTTGGTGCTTCGGCTCCTTGCGTCTTGGATCGTTAACAAGTAGGCTACGGTCGAATCTTAGGTACTCATCTCGGAGTTCCTCATCAATTCCCTCAGCCCCACCATTGTAGTGAACTAGTCCGCGAGCAATTGCGGTTCGAATAGCGTCAACTTGGCCCATCTGTCCACCGCCTTCTACATTGACGGAGATGTCAACATCCTGGAGACGTTTCATTGCCTCAGCAATCTGAACAGGCTCTAGCGCTTTGCGGCGTGCAAGAGCGGGTTCCATGATATGGATTGGCTTGTGATTTACACGTACTCGTCCCGCGCCTTTACGGACTGTTGCTCGGGCTATTGCGGTCTTTCTCTTTCCACTAGTTTCGACCGTTTCCTTCTTCTTTTTCTTAGCCATCACTGCTCACCTCCCCAACGGGTGCTATCGATACCTAGGTGTTCGCTAATTTGGCCGAGACGAACGAACTTTTGTGGTAAATCTCGGTCAAAGGAACTTGAATCGCCCCAAGCATGACCGTCTGGTAAATCATCACCAGATAGGTTTGCTGGGGTTCCAATCATGACTCGTAGATCGCGCACAGCATTGCGGCCGGTGCTATTCTTCTGGTATGGTAACATTCCTCGGACGGTTCTCTTGAGAATCTGGTCCGGCATGCGTGGGAAGAATGGCCCCTTTCTAGGGTGATTCAACTTGTACTTGTGATCGTATTTGGCAAAGACTGCGGTCTTCGGACCAGTTACGATGGCTTTCTCGGCGTTCACGATAATCACGCGCTTCTGGTTACCCGCTTTGCGAGCTGTCAGTAATTCGCTAGCCACATGGCTAGCAAGGCGTCCGAGAACCTTGTTGGATGCGTCGAAGACGAGGGTGCTTGCTTCAGCCAAGTATCCTCACCCCCTTTCCATCTGGGTTCTCGTTCATCAATTCACGGATCGTGAGGACACGTCCGCCTGCTGCTTCAATCTTCGAGCGGGCACCGATACTAACACTGTAGGCGGCGACGCTCGGCTTACCGGCCACGTCGCCACTACCGAGAAGCTTGCCAGGAACGAGGACTACATCCTCTTCGGCAGCGTATCGGCTCAGGCGACTTAGGTTCGGTTCAGCCCAATTACTTCGGCTCTTTTCGAGCCTCAGAGCGACGTCTCGCCACAGTGCAGAACCGGTTGACCTGCTCTGGTCCTTGAGATCGCCGATTAGGGCGATTAGGGCCTGGTTGGTCTTTCTCATGTTCTTACTCATATGACTCCCTCGACGTATACTTGGGTAGCGCGCCCACCTGACCACCTGTTATGAATGCTGCGGGTTGCCCCTACGGGGCATTGACTCGCAGTACATCGAGAAGAGGATAGGGGGGACTTTACTCGCCCCTTTTCCTCAACTCTGCGTAATCATATTCGGAATCCACTATCGTCCTCTGAACCATCATCTATTCCTGCGATTCTCTCTTGGCCTTCTGAGTCTACGAATGATCCCGCTTTCACAACCGAGCCATATAGGCCGGATTCATTGACTGCGGTTCGGTTAAGCATTCCCTCACCAAGAGAAGCACTGATGTGGTTGATAATTGACTGCAATGCATTGATTGCTCTATCTCGCTGATCCGCGCCTATCTCATGGTCGGAATATCTGGCTTCTTCAAAGAGCGAGAAGAAGACGTCCAAATCCTCAGGAGGTGCGATACCTGCTAACATGCCTGTTACCGCATCCTCGAATTCTCTGGTTGTTTCGTAGACCTTCTTCATCGCACCTCTACTACGGAAGAATCTGACCAACTCCTTGTAACAATTGAAAATCGTATCAATGTACTCATTGGATGCCTTTAGAGACATCAGGGAGTCTGTTAGTATACCACGCAAAATCTCGATTCTGCGGCGTTCTACGTAGTTCCGATACATGATTGCCCCAACCAATACTGCGAAGGCTAATGCAATTCCAATAATCGTAAGCACTTGGAATGTGAAGAAGCTCGCTTCTGCCTTGGTTACGGGCTCTCCTAGGTAAATCGCTGGAGTATTATTGAGGAATTCTTCTTCAAATTCGTGAGAACCCTTGAAGTGAATAGTCACTTGCCATTCTCCTTCAGATATACAATATCCTCCTTGATCACAGTCCAATTCTCCAGGAACGTTGACACCTGAGTAAGGGAAGCTAAACGAAGCAACTCCCAACTCATTAGTAGTCGCGAAAACTACGTTGTGAGGAATCCACTCGCCTTCTTCTGCATTCCAAAATTGGTAGGTGAAAATCACCGTTTGAGATTCTACAGATAGGTCTAATCGATCTCGTAGAATCGCCACTGAACCATTGATGTAATCTCCCTCTTGGTAACCGTCTGGGTTTGACCAGTGGTCCTTCAGCAAGATGTCTACACGACTTCGAACAAGCACTTCTATATCGATGAATGAACCATTCACTACCGGTGTTGTCTCAGCCCTGCAACCGCCTGGTAATTCCTTATTTGGCTCATATGCTATTCTTACGATTCTGAAACCTTCCATCTTGTCCGAAGTAGGCTCAACACCACGTCGACTCGGATTATCATCTGGGTCGCCGCTAAACCACTCAATTTCGCCAGTTCCATCCTGTGTTACGGATGTAGCAATTGGTCGAGTATTAACCTCTGGATCTAAGTAAATATTCAGACACTTACCTCCAATCGGGTTGCCGTTTGTTTGAGTCAACCTTGCATCCAAGTGGAAGGATTCCTTTAGGTAAAGAACAGGGAAGACTGAACCATTCTGGAAGGTGTATGAATCAACGTCATTTCGGAATGGTCCGATCTCTTGTACAGCTAGCGTCGAATTAGAGAATACTGGGAATAAGCGTGTTGTGCTAGCGTTGTGGTATCGATAGCGATCGTTGTTCTCGTAAGAATTGAATTCGACCTTGACACGAGCTTGTCCTGCCTGTACGTCAGTAAGTGGGCAGGTTATCTCGTAGAATCCATTGGCATCGCTTGTGCCAGGTAGACAGCCAACTACTCCAGTTTCTGAACCAACCATCTCGTAGGTGACTCTGATTGCTCTATTCGATAGATTGGTTCCTAACTCGTCAATCAGCTGTCCAGTTACCACCATCGGCTTCTCGATAGGTTGACCAGTAGTTGGATCAATCTCGGAGGTGTAAACAATCTGATCGTCAACATTGAGAGTCGTGTACCCTATCAAACTAAATCCATCGACTTGGAACTGCATAACTCTTCGATAGTGGTCGCTGTTCACTATTTGCACACATGGATCCCATGCTCCAGATGTGCTTAGTGCTTCAGCGTCTAGTGGCCCACAACCCTCGTGAGGTAAGTTCTCCTCAAATCGTAGAATCACGTTAACAGGCCCAAATCCATCTGGAAGGAAGGATTGTGGATCGTCGCGAAGTAATTGTGGGTCTAAGACCATCTCGTGATGGATGGTACCAGCATTCGGGCATTGGGTATCTACAATCTGACGGTGGGTGCGGTCTTCAAAGTCCGTACCTTCCATAATTATCAAAATCTCGCCACCGTTTGCTCCACAGCCATCCAATGCTTGGCCTGAATCCTTGATGACTGCAGTACGGTTGTCATCGGTCACCTGTGCAGTGAATTCCCAAATATCTCCTGTAGAGCGAATATTTGGAGTCGTATCTTGAAGTGTGATATACGTTCGCGAAACTACCCAAAGGTCCATTGTACCCGATGTTCCTTGGTGCCTTGGATCTCCGGGGTATGTGTAGTCCAACGTGAAGTTACCTAATTCGTGATCTTCTTCTATTGTCAAGTTAACACTGAACCAACCAGTACTATCTGTCTCTGCGATTCCGTTGGTGCCATCAGCCTCCCACACGTAATTCACCTGAGCGTTCTTCAGTGGTTGGAGAGAATTATCCAGCAACTGAACATCTATGCTACGGTTTTGGCCACGGTATAGGCGTGGCTGGATTAATTCCTTGAATTCACTGGTACCAATAACCGAGACATTGAGGTATGCTCCAGTTGGAGCAAGCACGTTACTCTGATTTCCAGTGAAGTAGAAATTTGAGTTGGTGAAGTCGGCTCGAATACCATAGAATCCGGCAGCATATTGAGAGTACCATGTCCAATTGTAATCGAAGGTTGCCACACCATTAATCATCTGAGGTGCTCTGGCGAATCCTGTTTCCTGCGAACCAGCAAAAATTCCATTTCTATCTAGATCTACTTGAAGAGTCATAGGATCGTGTGGCCATGGAACCATGGTTCTATTCCAAACACTACCAATGACTCGTAACTCCTCGCCCGTGAACATTTCAGGAATGACTTCGCAGCGTATTGCACTGTCTGGGTCTGTTGGCTCAACAGGACCACAAGGAGGTGCATTGAAGTCCCCGCCATTTTGCATCGCGATTCTCCAATGAGTGCCGTTGGAGGAAAGGAATGGCCGTAGTCTAGCACTCTCACCGGTTAGACCTTCAGGAGTTCCGTCCCAAGACATCGCGTATGGCTTACCAAGACTGACATCGGCATAATTCAATCCAGCAGCATCAAGGCTTGGCTGGTGGAAAAGAGCTCTCCAAGCCCCGAAGGAAGAGCCGGTAAACTGGGTTGCATCCCAGAAGAATACTGGTCTAATAGAAGAGACATACATATCAGCTTCAATGTACATCCGGTGCATGGAGCGAATGGTGAATGCCTCAGTCTCCGCATCCTCAAGATAAGGGAATGGCAATTCGTCGCCTAAATCCGGTCTGGAATAGCCAATGAATGAGTAATCACCTATTGGTAAGCTAGTATTGGTGTAATCATAACGTCCCAAAACATAGTGATCCTTTGCGTTATCATCCCAGATGATTTCCTCGTATCCTCCTTGTGGGATTCCAACGCCATTATCCATTGTCGAATTCCATTGAACTTGCTTCCATTGTCCTTGAGCCCCAGCGGTTTGTACGAAGGTCAATGATGCCCAGCCGGCCGAATCCGCGCGATATCCATATCCATATCCATCGAATATCGTCGGGTGTGTGTAGTTCCCAAATGGACCGCCGTGGACACGGAAAGAAATTGGTGCATGAGTAATTCTGTTGTCGAATATACCTCGGTCCCAATCTGCTTCATAGTGGACCTTGTAATCCACGAAGAGGGGTTGTTCGTCACTTCGGAAATACGTCCAAGAGACATAATCAATGGTGGTATTTGCTCTGACCTCTACAGGTATTGGTTCGGTTTGAGAGCTATCGTGGTAGAACATCTCAGTAACCTCTGCATAGACATTATAGGTTGTATTTGGGCCTACAATTAGGTCCTCAGGCAATAGGAATTGTCCCACCACGAAGGCCCCAGCAGCGTCTGTCAATACGTCTACTGTTTCAAGGGCTAGAGTCCCATTTCGCGCCCATTCAATTGTTATCTGGACTGGTAGGTCGGGGGCTGGTTCGAAGACGCCTGTATCTGGATCTAACCAATTTACTGTGCCCTTGAATATCGCCGGATTAACCGCATCCAACCAAAGCACGTTACTAGAATTCATGGTGATTCGGGTTGGAACCTTGTCGTCCTCGTCTAGGACTCCATCATTATCATGGTCCCAATCTGATGTTCCAGAGTGATCCTCTTCCACTTGGTCCCAATCTCTATCTGGTCGCTCGTCGGTATCATCGTCCTCGTCAATTGCATCCGGACCGGTGAATGGATCGGTTGGATTGGCGATTCCTGTTCCATTACCATAATCGTCGTGATCCCAAGGGTTTGTTGATGGTTGATCAAATCGGGATGGCCATAGCATGATTTCGTCCTTGTCTAACAT
>DAMG01000009.1:8267-15065 GCA_002497025.1 Euryarchaeota archaeon UBA126 | reverse complement strand
GATTGGGGTGGGGCTGAACCGGATCCTTTGAATGCTTATTCTGACGACATCATAGAACACATGAATGATGATCACGAGGATGCCATGATTATTATTTGTCAGAAGATGAGTAAAGCCATCGATACCTCTGAGGCTACAATGACCGGTATAGATAGATATGGATTTGAAATGTCTGCAATGACTAACGATGGATCTAGGCCAATTAGAATTGCATTTGAGAATCAGGCAATTGACAGCGATGAAGCCAGAAAGGAAATAGTCGCTCTTGTTAAGAAAGCGAGAAAAATGGATTGATCGTACTTTTCGATAATAATGCCGCTAAAGTGGTGGACGCTGGGGGATTTGAACCCCCGGCCCCCTGGTTGCAAACCAGGTGCTCTTCCAAGCTGAGCTAAGCGCCCTGTGAGCCTGCCGACCAAGCAGGGGTTCTTGAGTTCGACCGTCGTAAAGAGAGTCTCAGTTATCGCTTCGAGGAGAAATCAATAGTGAGGTGAGCAAAATGGAAACTCCTGCTGTAATCACTACAATGCCTCTGATAAGAGAATCAGATTCTTCTGAGTCAGTAGGTGTTTCAGGATCTTGTGGGACAAGTGTATTTTGTTGGCTGTGGTCGTCTATCGAGAATACAGCATAAAACGGAGTTTGAGTGACTTCTTCGTAGAATTTTATCTCATGAATCATTGATATGTTACCTGGAAGTAAGCCATTTTCAGGTGCTAACAAGACCGTTGTAGATGTGTTACAACTCTCGTCGACCTTGTGACCTGTTTCGTTTAATTCACAGGATGTGTACATCCAATCAGTGTAGATATCATCAATAGAATCGAAAGCCCCATCCGAATCAGCATCAATTAGAATCCTGTGGCTTGCATTTTCTCTCGAGTCATGATTACGGAAGAAAATAGAATCGGTTTCGACGAGTATGCCAGCATCAATCGACGAAGGTGTGGCGCCTTCCGAGCCAAGGATTACCGTGTACTCCTTTTGGTCATGAGCAGTTACAGATGAGCTCACAAGAATACTCAATGTCACCACTACAAGCAACCAGCCAGTACGCTTCACGACTCTCCGTATTGCGGCAAAGACTTCAACATGACTCGGACGTTCGGGCGAATGATGGACACCGAGCGGCTCCTTATCGCGGGGGGATTAGCGGTTACTCTGCTTATTGGAGGAGTAGCGATAATGATGCTTGAAGATGTAGAATCGCTTACCTCAGACGGCCCGTCTTCTATGATTGATCCATTGATTCAATATGACGAGGGGCATGATCATCGAAATGCAAGTCAACACATCTTCTACACCGATAATATCCAACCTGTTTCATTCAACCCACTAACTGCACCGGGCAATGCCGAAGTGCAAGTGGCCGATTCCCCCGATGGTCGAACCTATGCATACCTTGCCGGATGGTCAGAAATGCATATTGTCGATGTGACAAATCCAGCAAATACCACTGTAACTGGAGTATACGTTGACCCAAATACACAAGTTTTGGATGTGAAATATCTAGAGTACAATGGTCGTGAATACATTATCGTTCAGAATCAATTGGTAGATGCCGGCAATGCAGACCCTAATGTTGGTCAGTGGGGCGATCCTGCTCAAGTCACAGTGACTTTGGTTGATGTCACTGACAAGACCGATCCTACGTTTGTCGATGCTTGGTATGATGCTGATCATCCAAGTGGACCTCACAACCTCTACACCCACATGATTGATGGAGAATGGTACATTTTCGTAGCGAATCCAGATTACGAAGCCTGTGATGTTGGTCAGGGAGATGCGTGTGGTGGAATTACCATCGCCCATCTAAACTTCGGGCTTTGGGGTGACTTGCCTAGAATTGTAAAGGTGGGCGAAGCAGAAGTAAGTTGGGAAACTACTCTTGGAGGCTGGATATACATTCACGATATGACCGTTCAGACTTGGCCTGGTGAGGACCAGAGTGATCCTCGCTATGGTCGTACCTACGTCTATGGAGCATACTGGGAAGCCGGTCTGAGAATCTTCGATGTGAGTGATGTCCCACACCCTCAAAATAGTCCAGAACAATATCTCTGGCACGGTTCACTATGTCGTATGTCCGGCGGTACTCAAGCCGGCTGCACATGGAGAGCACCTGAAGTTGGGGCTTGGATGGAATTCGCCGATCTTGATGGGGACGGAGAAATGGATTGTGGTTGCACCAGCAATGAAAATGGTGGACGCGCCTCTTACATTCACTACGCCGAACCAATTGACAAGATGGTAGATGCAAGTCACTTAGGCTATCCTGCTGGAAAAATGCACATGACTTTCCTAGCCACTGAAGTGCTTTCGACTGAAATCGGAACAGGTATGGGATATTTGTTGGACACCACCGACTACGAAGTATTGAACGGAAAAGTCACTTTCATGCCGAAGTTAATCCATGGTTATGAGATTCCTTTTGCCGAGGACCATTTCATCCCATCCGGAGAAGAATGGTTACTCTTCAGCCCCCACAATGCTGACCATGAAATCTTCCAAACCGGTCTGCCAAATATGCCAGACCATAGCTATGGAGGGGCATGGGATGGTCGAATATATCTCTCGAGTTACCACGCAGGATTATGGGTTGTAGACATTGAAACTCTGATGGTTTTAGGTTTAGAAGAAGGAAAGAATCGTTCAGTGGCTCATATGGAAGCTACGATTGGTTATCACTTACCTCATGGTCAAGACGGAGTCCCTCTGGATAGTTCGTACTACGACTTTGGATGGACTCCATTCCTGTGGGCAGCTGAATATCACGACGGATACACCTATCTTTCCTGTATCACAACTGGACTATACATTGTCCAACTCGATATTGATGCACCATATGGCATTCCTCTGGAAACATAACTAAACCAGAATGTCACTAAATCCCGCCCTCTCTTAGAGGGCGCTTAGGACCGTTGCATTCAATTGCTAGACGAATACCGCCAAAGCCACAGCCAATGGTGAGAACATGACTCGTAGTTATCTAAACTCGATGATTCTGATGACTTTCCTTATGCTTGCAGCGCCACTAAGTGGTTGTATTGGCGTATTCGAACCCGATGCCGATGATTCAGAGAGTTGGGAATGGATTGATCCCGTCACTGAAATCGAAGATGGAAATCACTCTCACAATGATTTACTTGCTCACAGGCTTGCAACTCCAAATGCTCAGCTTATTGATTATCACAACCTGAATTGTGATGGAAATGTCAAACCTCCAGCAGAATTGGATAACGTGGCTGGAAGGCCTTGTTTTGATGAATTCAAGAATACAGGACCTACTCCTGGAGATAATTCAGAAATAGCAATTGAGGGGAATTTTCTAGATGATTGCGAAATTTATGGAGATGGCACAGGTGGATGCTATGCATACGTATCTTCCTACAACCAATTCGAAATTCTTGATATTAGCCGGCCCAATGATATTCGACTACTGTCAACTTACTACGCAGAAATAGCTAGAATGATTGACATCAAGGTGACCTCGGACAATAATTGGGTTTTGGTAAATCACGAATTAACCAATTCAGAACTAGACCCGATTCCAAATGATGACGATGCTAACAGCGGGGCAAACCGCCTTGATTTGATTTATGTTGGAGACAAGACAAGTCCAATCAAGGTCGCGGAATGGGATAACCCACCTGCAGGCTTCCACAACCAAGACCTGCATGTCTATTGCGATTGGGAACCTGCAAATCCAACGGCCCTTTGGCAAGATGATTGCCACCTATTCCTATTCGGGGCAGACCCTTACCCAGAAATGGTTGAGGGATCTAGTGGAACTTTCTACAAAGGGACTCAAATTTTCTACGCTCTAATTGATTTCGAAGGGCTAAACCCTACAAATAACAATGAACAACAAAATGCAAGCAGAGAAATCATCCGTTGGGGAGGTTATACCCCTGAACCACAGACAACTTGTGGAGGATCTATTTTCAATCACGATAACGTGTTCTTCATTCACCCTATAACTAAGCAAAAGATGTTGGCAGTCTCCTATTGGGGTGCTGGATTGAGACTTGTTGATGTGTCAGAACCACCTCAACTTGCAGACCCTCTAGGTATTTCCTGGCCTCCTGAAACCGGCCGCTGGCTCGGTTGTCCCACAGATGATGCAGGATGGTATGGGCCTGATGGCGGTGGTCATGCAAACATGGATCCTGATGTTTGGTTGAATGCAAATGATGGAAATGACAACATCCACTATGCAGTGCCACAAGACAATCTTATTTGTTCGGGAATCAGTGAGTATGACCCTGTAGAGACTTGGCCTGAACATTGTGGAACAGGACCTACTGATTCTACATACAGTGAGAATTGGAGGCACTACACTTACATTGCTCCAGAATATGGATCCAACGCAAACCACACAGGATTCATTTGGACCATAGATACAACTGATCCAACGAAGCCGTTCTTAGTTTCAAAGTGGAAGTTACCAGGCGAAAGCACCCTAGCTGATGGGACAACACATCCTCATCACTACATACCTGGTGGATACATATTCAGCCCTCACAATGGAGATACTGGTTTGAGTGGGCACGTGTATTGGACGCACTATCATGCAGGTGTTTGGATAACCGACCACGGTCATATATGGGATGAGTTAGTTTGGGAAAACGGCTATCCAGAACCCGATAGAGGATTCCAAGCAATAACTCAACTGGCACCATCTCACACCCTTGGATATTACTTACCGGCGGGACCGGACTGGATAGAAGACCCGACAAATACCCTCGGCTACGATATGGCTGACTGTTGGGCGTCTTGTATGATTCCATTTGACTGGGGTCTACAATATGATCCAAGAGGGTTCGTTTTCATCTCTGAGATGGTCAGTGGTGTATATGTGGTTCAGTTTGACGAAGATTATGATTCAAGATATGATTATCCTGCTCTATGGTCAGTAGAGGCATCTGATGAATGAGGTGGAAACTAATGCGTGTTAGAATCGCATTGGTAATGGTAGCTGTATTATTGATGGCTCCAACCGCATCGGCTCACGGTGCTAACACATTCGCGTTCATCATGAGGAATAATTCTGTACAGCCGGACGAAGCCTCCGTTCAACAAAATGACACCTTGATTTTTTACAATGTAGTAGATAGGAATCGAACCCTTACATTTTCTACTGAAGGAAAAAATGGCACCATAGATTGGGAGTGTGAGACTGGGCCTTCAAATTCGACAACTACCGATGATGAATGTAGAGTATGGCTTGACCCAGAGTACTACAACCCTACCATATTGGAAATTCAGATTTTCAACAATGGAACCCTATGGCATACTGTCAATGTAACCGTACTATTGGATAACCATACAGAAAATGGACCTCCAGCAGGTGGTTTTACCCTGCCTGGAGACGGGCAAGAGCCGTCTGAATCAAGCGATGGAATAGAATATCAAAACTTCTTACTAGTGGGTGCAATTCTATCATTTGCAGCTGCCGCCTGTATTTGGGTGATGAGGAACAATCTCAGAGAAGATTCGAATAATATATCAAAGGAGGGCGAGGAAGAATGAGAATCGATACACGTGTCATTTCGGCTATTCTTGTCACTCTTGGTCTGCTAACGGCAGGATGTATGGGGGATGAAGAAAGCCCATTTTACGGTGAAGAAATAAAGCCAGAAATACCCGTAGAGGACTTCATTTTGCTTGATGAGGATGGTGAACCTTACGCCTTGAGCGAACTAGAAGGAAAAGTCATCGTTATCGCTTTCCTATTCACACGATGTCCGGATATTTGTCCAATTGTAAGTGCCAACCTACACTATGTTGCTGAGCAATTAGGAGATTCGTATGGCGAAGATGTAGCAATCCTATCAATCACTGTAGACCCGTGGACTGACAACTCCACTGTGCTGAAACAATACTCAGATGATCGAGGATTCCATTGGCCACACCTCACGGGTAGTTTGGAAGAATTACAACCGGTGTGGATTAATTTTGATGTTGGGTTAACCACTTATGATTCTGATCAAGATGGAGACGGGGTGGCTGATGGATTTGATCTCTGTGCAGATACACCTGAAGGCGAAGAAGTCGATGACGAGGGATGCGGGGTCGATACTCAACAGTCAGAGGATGCCGCAGTCACCGTCAAGCATCATCCACTAAGTTACTGGGTAGACCATACCACAGGAACAATCATCGTTGACAAGAATTTCAATCAAAGAGTTTGGTGGGGAGACACCGATTGGAATGCAGAAATGGTTCTAGAAGACATACTGTATCTACTCGAGGAATGAAGATGCGTCGAAAAATATTCGCGATTATCCTTGTTTCAATCATGCTATCTGGGTGTTTAGGGCAGAATGACAATGATATCGAGTTCAACGGGATAGAATATCGAGAACCACCCGATGCACCTGATTTCACTCTACTCGACCAAAATGGCCAGGAATTCACTCTTTCTGACCTAGAAGGGAAGGTTGTCGTTGTGGCTTTTGTATACACTAGTTGCCCCGATATTTGTCTCGCTATTTCAGCAAATATGGCTTGGGCAAAAGCAAATCTCGGTGATGCGAGTGATGATGTTGTCTTCGTCTCAGTTACAATTGATCCCGCTCGTGACACAGTACAACATCTGTCACAATGGACTGAATCTAGAGGGTATAACTGGACACACCTGACAGCTGAAAGACCAAGTGTTCTGTTGGATGTTTATTCCTCATGGAATGTGATTGTTGACGATGAACACATTGCAGCCAGTGTACCACCTGAAGGTGCAATCAATCGAGTGGTATTCCTAAATTTAAGCAACGACACAATTGTTGTAGATTATCT
>DAMG01000009.1:0-7889 GCA_002497025.1 Euryarchaeota archaeon UBA126 | reverse complement strand
ATTCTGCTGAAGTCAATTTCTCGACTGAAGGGTGGACGTTGATGAATTGGAATCACACCTCTTGGACGTGGCAACAATCAGACGAAGGTTATCTTGACCAATTCGCTACACAGGATGACCACCTAGCTTGGGTAGCTTCAGGTGCAAACACCTCTCTGCTTCCGGTAGGTGTAGATTGTAATGGTAAAGGCTGGGTTATGGGTGAAGGTTCGAGTGCTCATTGCATGTGCGATGAAGGCTATGAGCGTCCGAATGGAGATTACCTGTCCTGTGTCTTAGAAGGCTCGGCAGATGGTGAGGAAACCAATCCACATGAGGAGTCATTGGGCGATTACGAAATAGGTCACTCAACAGTAACTTTTGTCCTAGATAAACAATTGCGAAAGAGATTAGCTTGGACTGGTACGGCTTGGGAATTAGACCTCTTCGTAGAAGATTTACAAAACCTAGCGAATGAGTGACATTGAGGGGAACCTAAGCATCTAGTATGGATGTAGGAAAATAGCAAGTTTACTTTTTACGTTAAATATGGGGAGAAGTTGCATGGACAAAGAGCAGGTAAGAAGCCTAACATTGGCTTTTTTGATGATTGGTAGCGTCATGCTAGGGCTTTTCTTTATTGGAGTGGAAACCGATGTTTCAGATCGTCCCCCGACAATTACTGCGGAAGAACCTGGAGATTTCCTAGTCGGAGAGGTGACAAGCGTCACAGTTACTGTTACCGACGAATCTATTGATGAAATATACCTTGAAGTGTCTTTGAATAATGCAAAATTACCCGACACCTACCTCGATGAAAATGGACAATATGTAGTCGATATCACCGGACTAAATCCGGGCACTCATTCACTAAGCATTTTAGTACGAGATTACCTGAATCAGGAGACTAACTGGGATACTGAATTTACAATTTCGTATCCAGATGAAGGAGACACTGAAATTATTCTTGATGACTTAGTAACCAATATTCAACATGGAGATGATGCAATTCTAACGGGAAACCTATCACATTCAACTATTGAATCATGTGATTTTATTTGGTCTGATTCTAATATTGAAGAAGAACAATTGAACGTTCCAATTGATGACAATGGGGGTTTCTCAATGATATTCTCAGAGATAACTAAAAATTTGACAATCACAATGGACGCTAAATGTGGCATTAACATCCTAACGGAGGATAGAGTTACTGTGAATTACATCGTTCAATCATCGGAAAGCGATAATGGGAATTCAACAAACGAAGACAACGAAACAGTATAGCAACCCGAAGATGAGGAGACTCATCGTGCTGAGTTCTGGAATAATAGTTTGCACTGTCACGGAGATGATGTAACAGGCATCGATGACTACAATACTACTGAATTTGATAACCATATTTGTATATTAGAATACGAATATAATGAAACTCACATCATAATTCAGGCTAACGGACTTCCAGCTCATGATTTAGAGTCAGGGCCGGGATGTTGTACTTCTGCACAAGATCATGTATGGACAATTCCCTTAGAACCAACAAATAACTCTGAGTGCAAACCCTCTGTATCGAGTGATGGTTGTGAAATGGCTCCAGAAAGAGGCCCCGTGGCTTTCGCGGTCAACGGAGTTCCCATATTCGGTCCAGAAGATGGGCCTGGAGGAGATGCTGTGGCTGGGCAAGAAGGGGAATATGAAGAAGATAGACAACATGTTTGGCTCGGTTTATGTCATGGCCACTCAGGCCCAGGAGGCGAGTATCATTATCATGCAGATGCAAACTGCGTTCATTGGCACCCTGATGAAGAACAATCTTGGAGAGATTATAGTTTAGAATCTTCAAGAACAATCAATGAACATTCGGGAATAGTAGGATTTGCTTTTGATGGATATCCAATTTATGGATTTGTAGGGTGGGGCGAAGCTGGTGAAGTCTCAGAAATGACCTCTTCATATCGATTGAAGGAAGGAGAAACGGGATATAACGGAATTGAGGATTATGAGTATGTTGCAGGCTTGGGTGACTTAGACTCCTGTAATGGACAATATGGCGCAACCCCTGATTTCCCTGAAGGAATATATCACTATCATTCAACATGGGTAAATGGAGAAGAGGATTTGGGATTCCCTTACTTCATCCTCTGTTACAGAGGCATTGCTGAAACTAGTAATTACGACTCGGGACAGGGACAAGGAGGAGATACAGATTGTTCTGGTTACGGAGAAACTTGGGGACCTGGTATTGGACCTCCACCAGATGGTTGCGGAGGAGGAGGCCCCGGAAGTGGACAAGGACAATCAAGTGAGTCTGTATCAATTGCAATCCCGTGGTTCAACAATCCTCCCAATTCAGGAGCTATATTGTTGACATTGCTAATGATGGCGGTTGTTTCCGGAAGTGAATGGCAGATTTTTAGAGGAAGTAAAGATTCAACAATCACAGTATCGGCATCTTAGATAGTCGCTCAAGGTCCGGTTGATACAACTCTCGAATGTCATCCAAACCTAGGACAAGCATTGCAAGACGCTCCAGACCCATTCCCCATGCACATACTGGCCATTCTGTACCAAGTGGTTCTGTAACCTCTGGTCTGAATATTCCGGAGCCTCCTAGTTCTAGCCACTCACCGCGCCAGAAAACTTCTACCTCGACGGAAGGCTCGGTGTAAGGGAAGTAGGCTGGACGTACACGAACATCGGGGTATCCCATCTTTGCATAGAAGGTTTTGAGAGTAGAAATTAGCATTGGAAGATTGGCATCAGGTTCGTGAATAATCCCCTCAATTTGATGGAATTCTGGTAGATGAGTACGGTCAATTGTCTCTTGTCTAAATACACGACCGATACCAAAAACTCGGCTTGGGACATGTGGATTTTCTGCGATATGGCGTATTGTATTGACGGTCGTATGAGTCCTCAGTAAGCCCTTTTGAGATTCCTCTTTATCAAATTCCACACCCCATCCTTTACTTCCTGTATCGTGTCCATGTTCATGCACCTTAGCCCATAGATCAAGCATTTCAGGGGCAACTTCTACCTTTTCTGGATCGTTTAGATAAAATGTATCTTGCATGGTTCTAGCTGGGTGAGATTGAGGAATAAATAGAGCATCCATATTCCAACCTGCTGATTGGACATAATCTCCCTCGATTTCGGAGAATCCCATTTCCAAGAACACTGAGCGAATCCTCTCTATGAGAGCTTGCATAGGGTGAGGTCTGCCACCGGCAGGAATAGGCGCTGGCGCATTTACATCAAATGGCTTGAATTCAGCATCTCTCCAAGATTCTCCTTGAAGCAGTTCAGGTGTGATTTCACCGATTTGTTGAACTTCTTCTAAGCCTTCTGTGTTGTATTCAACACCGGCCTTAGTTAAAGTCCAATCTCTTGTTATTGTATCTTCAATTTCAATTAGACCCTTTCTACCCTGAAAATGGTCGATCAGAGAAGAATCAAGAGAACCTGCATCATGCTGGGAATCTTCTAAGCTTTGGATGAATGAGGTTCGCGATTCTATAGTCGCAGTGACCTCTTTTTCACCCTCCCAGACAAAAGAACCAGATTCGACCTTTACTCCTAAGGATTTCAGCAGCCCTACACCTGGTCCGGCCTCATGGCGTTCAAAACCTGCTGAGAACAAACCTTGCATGTTTCTTTCAGATTCTTCAGCTTGTAGTAGCCAATTCCAAATCCGAGCCTCTAGCAAGCCATTTGAAGCGGCTTTTTGACCTTCCCGGCCAAGCCCCACAAAGCGAGACGAGGACTCACTGATTTCGATAAGTCCAGCCTCGTGCAGTGCTTGACCTGCACCTGCGACGTGGACTTGATCACTCCATTCTGTTACCTCCAGAATTTCTGAAAGTGTCCAGTTGCGGGAGGCATCTGAAAGTAATGCTCGAAGCATTCTGCGCTCGTTATTTCCCAGACTCAACCCCTCACCTCGAACTCTTCGCTGATACCGTCTCGCTTTGATGCTTGCTTAGAAATAAGCCATTCATTCCTCTTCTGCCACCCAGAGTGTAGTTTTGCATTCTACGCAGTTATAGAATGCTGGTTTCTTGCCATTAACCCATTCTAGATGCCCACAACGACCGCACAGAATCGAGGTTTTTATCGGCGGATCTAACGACGTATCGACACGATACATAGCTCGTCCAGCATCAGGCATTTTCACAGCGTCGGGGGCCCAAGCTGCTAATTCCTCAGGGTCTACTGATGATTCATCTGGCATCCCTAATCCGAATATTAGCAAGCCGACTCCAGCAATAGACAATGGTGCACCTATTGCTATAGCAAATGTATCTCCGGCGGTACCAAAAACAATTCCTGCACCAAGAAGTATACAGGTCCAAGCAGCAATTACCAAGTTCAATTTCCTGTGGGAAGTTGAATTCGACATAGTAATCAACAATATTCCGAAGAGCAATTAGGCATTCAACTTGGCCCTGTTTTGGCTAGACTTCTATGTGCAGGGTTCAAGAATCGAATGTGGTCAGCGAGGGGTGCTGCCTCAGTAGCTCAGACTGGTAGAGCATCTGATTTGTAATCAGACGGCCGGGGGTTCGAATCCCTCCTGGGGCTCCATTTTCTCCTCTCGATTGGGCCTAAGTCGGACTGTGTTCAGAAAAAGGTCAAGTCCGATATAGAGGGGGATTCATTCGTGAGTGCGGTTATACTGGATGGTAAGGCGTTGGGATTGCGTATTGAGGAGCATCTAGCAGAGAGGGTGGCTGCACTCAAGAATTCAGGAATTGAGCCTCATCTTGCTGTCGTATTGGCTGGAGATGATCCCGCAAGTCACGTCTATGTTAGAAACAAACAACGAGCTTGTGAAAGGTGCGGAATAAAAAGCACTAGAATTGACCTCCCAAACGATGTCTCTCAAGAGCAATTAATGCGAGTTGTTGCAAACTTAAACTCAGATGAATCCGTCCATGGTATACTTGTTCAGAGCCCTACTCCCGATGGGACCGATGAGTTAGCCATAACCGAAACAATTGATCCCTCAAAAGATGTAGACGGGTTCCACCCCACTAATCTCGGTAGATTGGTAATGGGGCAGACAGATGGTTTGCTACCCTGTACCCCTGCCGGTGTTATTCAGATAATTGAGGATGCTAATATCGATTTAACCGGGAAGAAGGCAGTAGTTATCGGACGTTCAAGGATAGTTGGCATGCCCCTTGCACTACTACTGGCGCAGAAAGGAATTGATGCTACTGTAACAATTGCCCATTCTAGAACCGAGGATATTGGGGAGATTTGTCGTACTGCGGATCTAGTAGTTGCCGCTATTGGAAGGGCCGAGACGATTCAAACTGATTGGATAAAGCCAGGATCAACAGTAATCGATGTTGGAATTAATCGGGTCGTTGATGAATCTAGAGACAGTGGTAGCCGTCTTGCTGGAGATGTAGATCCCGCTGTATCAGAAGTTGCAGGACATATGACACCGGTACCAGGCGGAGTTGGCCCGATGACCATCTCTATGCTGATGAGTAATACAGTTAGGGCCGCTGAAATGCTATTGGATTAGAATACACCAAGCTCAAACTTTCCATCTTCAGTAGCATGGATTTTGGGATCCCAAAGCGGAGTAAAGGTGAGGTTTACGTGGGCGCTCTCTATGCCCTTCGTGGTGAGAGCTGCTCGGTGCACTGCGGCCATTAATTCAGGAGCGACCGGGCAACCTGGGCTTGTCAGAGTCATATCAATTTCAACATGCTCGCCATCAATTCTGACTTCGTAAATCAGCCCTAAATCGATAACTGAAATTTTCATTTCAGGATCTTCTACATCGAAAAGAGATTCACGAACCGATGCCTCGTCGACCAAAATCACACCATCCTCTCGGCTTCTGAACGGACCCGCTCAAACATATTCAAAAATCCATTTGCTCTACTGGGAGTCAAAGAATTACGAATTCCCATTGCGTCTGCATAGTCTGGAGAAAATTGGGATACCACGTTTGGAGGCATACCGTTTACCGCCATTGCGGTTACTGACATCAATCCCTGAACTATCTGTGCGTCTGCACCACCACGCATGAGAAAATTACCCGATTCATCCCGGCTACATACGACGTGTGCTCTAGATTGACATCCATGGACTTGGTTATCTTCATTCCATTCATCAGGGGGTAATGGGCTCGGGTGCTTCTTTGCATACTCAAAAAGCAATTCATAGCGTTCCATTGAATCAAAGCAATCCTCAAACTCCTCGACTACTGAGTCGAGATGCTCGGGCCATCGCCTCTCCGCCATAACCTATCCTCACGATTGATTCTATTCAATATGACGAGTGAATTACCTTCCTCAAGCAAATCGCTCACAAACATATCTCAAGTGCTCAACAAAGGCCTGCGCCTCATCTAAAGTGTTGTAAATCCAAAATGAGGCGCGATTTGTCGATGGGACTCCTAATGCATCCATCAAAGGTTGAGCACAATGGTGCCCAGTTCTAACCGCGAAACCGCCCTCATCCAATAGAATCGCTAAATCTTGGGATTGAATTGAATCGTGTAGGAAAGAAACTGCGCCGCTAGAGTCTGGATGATTGGGGTCGCCAAAGACACGGATTCCTGGGACCTCAAGCATCTGATCGGCGGTCCAAGAGGAAATATCGTGTATGTGGGCGTGAACTTCCCTCATGTCGAATTGGCTTAGCCATTCTACCGCAGCACCCCAGCCAATAGCCTCTGCAATTCTAGGAGTACCGGTCTCAAACATTGCATGGCCTTCTTGGAAGGTTGTTCCCTCTGTTGAGACTCTTCTAATCATTGAACCACCCGTCATAAAAGGCCCCATTTCAGCCATCGCATCCGATTTTACCAATATACAACCAATACCGGTCGGGCCAGCCATTTTGTGAGCAGAAATGGCAACAAAATCTGCCCCCATGTTATCGAAGAATATTCTCTCATGGGGTGCACCCTGAGCGCAATCAAGGAGCACACGGGCGCCTACTGCCTGAGACTTCTCAATAATCTCCTCAACGGGATTACGGATTCCTAGTACATTGCTAGTATGAACTACACAGACTAGTTTAGCACCTTCAAGGGCTACTTCAAATGCCTCCATGTCAAGAGTGAATGTTCTAGAGTTGATTGGAACATATCGGACCTCAATCCCTTTCTCTTTGTTTAGTTCCTGCCAAGGAACAATATCTGCGTGGTGCTCCATTTCAGTAATTACGACCACGTCATCTCGTTGCAGATTGTATCGCGCCCAGCCATAGGCAACTAGGTTGATTGCCTCGGTTGCTCCACTTGTGTAAATCATGTTTTGAGGAGTTGTGCCAAAGTAGCGAGAAATTTTGCTTCTAGCTTCTTCCAGCGCAGTGGTTGCCTCATCTGCTAAGGTATGATTAGCGCGATGAGCATTGGAATTATATTCCTCGTAATATCTACTCATTGCATCGATAACAACTTGAGGTTTTTGAGAGGTAGCAGCGTTGTCAAAATAGACCAATTTCTTGCCATTGGGCAAGACCCTATCTAGGATTGGAAAGTCTGCCCGAATAGCCTCGATATCTAGACCCATGACTTAACCTCTTGATTCGGCGATTAGATACTTCAATATCAATAGGTGGGATATATTATCTAAACAATTCAAAAAAGAAGCCGGAAAATGGCCATGTTTATCCACTGAGACCTGCCTCAGGTATTCGATGACAACAACGTCGGGACAAGATGTGGTCGATTCTCTCGGTAGACGTGACCTAAATCAAGATGGTTCTGTGATTAATCTTGCAATCGTAGGAAGTAGTCGATTTTATGATTTTGAAGTATTTGAAAAAGCGATTAATCACTGGGTCGAAAAGAATGGATATCCAGATTTAATTATCGTTGGAGGAGCAAGTGGAGTAGACTACATGGCAGAAAGATGGGCTGACAATAGTTCTATCGAAATCGC
>DAMG01000073.1 GCA_002497025.1 Euryarchaeota archaeon UBA126 | reverse complement strand
ACTGTATGGTATGTCCAAATTCCTATTCCTTCAACCGTAGCTGACCAGATGAAAGCGGCTAGTACTGGACCAATGATTCGAGATAGGGCTCCGAATCCCTCCTGCGCACCCATTACCCTACCGAGATCTAGTCCCATTGCCCTAGCCTCAGTGGTAATCATTGTCGATTGCGAAGGTTGGAACAACCCGTTACCAGCTGCAATGAAGGTCATAGCGAGTAGTCCAATTGCGAGAGGAGTGGGTTCTAGGTAAGGTATCCAGCCAAGTCCGATTGATGTCAGAATGATACCAACTATCATCAAATGGCGTACATCGAACCTCTTGGTTAGAGGCCGGATTAAGCCACCTTGGACAATCACGCCCATCAGCCCAACGTAGGCGAAGATGTAACCATTCATCCTCTCATCATATCCTAGTCCGCCATCCTCAATCGACATGGCTGTGAACAGAATGAATGTAGCATGCATCATGGTGAAAGCGAGTAGGAAGATAGCGTTGACCAATACTAGCCTTCTCACATTTGGAGATAGGTCACGAACGCTTACCAAATTCCGGAGAACTTGCTTCAGCCCCTTTCCTTCATCGGATTGACCTCCTCTCTTTTCTGGTGGGAGACTTTCAGGGAGCATTCGAATTGCCAATATGAACGAGATTGCAGAGAGTAGGGCCGCTGTTAAACATGGGAGGAAATAAGGGTGTGCTGCCCACCATTCTGTGTCAAATGGGCCACCAAATGCGTTTGCTGGATCCGTCAGGACGCCGCCTACAAATGGCCCTATCATGAATCCTAAACCAAATGAGGCTCCAATCATCCCCATCCTTCCTGGTAGCTGTTCTCTAGTGCTGATATCACCAATGTAGGCGCGGGTTACAGCGATGTTTCCATTTCCTGCTCCAGCCAAGAAGCGTACTGCAATAGCCATCCAAAGGGCTGATGCTAGTCCAAATGCAATTAGGAAAATAGTATTGCAAACTAATCCGAACATCAAAATCGGTCTTCGGCCAACTCGGTCTGAAAGAGCCCCTAGTAAGGGTGTGAAGAGGAATTGTCCGAGTGTGTAAGATGCCAGAACGATTCCAACCCACCAATCTCTTGTTGCCATATCGATGAAACCATCTGCCTCGGCTAGGTCCTGTACAAAATAAGTCAGGAAGGGAATTACAAGAGTGAATCCGATCATGTCGATTAGAACAACAAGGAAGAGAATTAGCAACGGAGACCGTTGTCCCTCTTCAGACATAACTTCGCCCAGGGCGAGTTGCGTTTGAATGGTCCGTATTGGATTGAGTTTAATCGCCTCTTGCCGAGATGACTTGGTCAATCCTTAGCATACTCATGGCCGTCTCAACTGAAGACTCCAAACCGTCCTCGATAACTGCCCTTGGGTGCCAAACTCCTGAGACTTCTCCCACTTCTCCGTCAGCCCTGACTCCCTGTGGTTTAGGTGAATCTTCACGTGCTGCCGCGCGCATCTCTAGAACAGTATCGAGAGGATCCTTTCCCGAGTTGTCAGCTAGCGTTGCTGGTACAGTTTCCATAGCACGTGCGAAGGCGTCCATAGCCAATCTAGCACGTCCGGATTCGGATTCACTAGCCTTTCTTACCGCGTTTGCGATTCTCGCGTGGGTAGCACCACCCCCTGCTAGTAGTTGGCCTTCTTCAAGTGCTATACTGGTGGCTCTCAAGGCATCATGCAGTCCTCGAATTACCTCCTCAGTTGCGGTATCTCCAGCACCGCCAATTGCAAGGGTGACTGTAGCAGGTGTTTTGCAATCGTCAATGGTGATTACGTCCTCGACTTGATCGGTCGATTGTCGGCGCTCCCAGTGAACACTTCCGGCTACTCCAAGGTCGCTTGCTTCGATATCGATAATTGAGTCGATGACTGTAGCGCCAGTTGCGGCGGCCGCGTTGTCTAATTCTGATTCGTCAAGGCCTGATACCGTTAGTATTCCAGCGTCTGCTAGGTCATGCAGGATATCTCTGTCAATCTCTCCACCCGCAAGTATCAGCTTAGCGCCACTATCAATAAGTGATTGTGCTAACTCTTGTTTGCGAGCTGACTCCGCTTCGACAAATCCATCCAATTGTTCTGCTGATGTGATTTGAATTTCGGCGTCACGAGTCATTTTTCGAATTTTGATATCGCCGCCGAGTACAGCGGTTTTTGCATTTTTGAGATTATTTGGGAAGTTATCCATCTGGACTCGGCGGCGAATTGCAATACCGCGAATTAGATGACTATCTCTCAAGCCTCCTCGACCTGTTTTGTACATTGCAATATGTTCCGCTCCTGCTTGCTCGACATTTGCTTCAACGGCGGAAAGCGCGTCTCGCACCATGGGAGCAAAAACATCGATTGCCGCTTCTGCGCCCTTGCCGGTTAGAGCGGTTTCCGCTACTCCAATGAGTCTGGCATCATCTACATCGACTGCGTCAGCATCCATTTGTTGAGATGCAATTTCCATCGAGGTTCGGTATCCCTCGACTAGTGTAAGTGGGTGTAGCCCCTTGGCGAGTAGGTTGTTTGCCTCTTCCAATAGTGCTCCACAAAGCATCATTGTGGTTGTTACTCCGTCACCACAAGATTCCTCCTGAGTATTACCCATGGCGACCATCATTTTTGCAGCGGGATGCTTGACCATCAATTCGGCTACGATCTTTGCTCCATCGTTTGTAACGGCTGTTGACCCGTCTGTTTTGTACAGCATTTTATCTAGTCCTCGAGGCCCATAAGTCGGCTTCAGTAAGTTGGAAAATACGCGTGCTGCAGAGATTAACTTCTCCTGTACTTCGGTTCCACTGGTGATGTTGGTCGAGTCACTAACAACAACCACAGGGGGCTTGCCTTCACCCTCACTCATCGGCTCGCCGACCAATGAGGGCGTCATGAACCCTTGCGAGCCCTCCTAGAGGGCTCAAATATGGGGTTTCAGGAATTCTATGCCCAAGCTAAGTTAGAGTCAACCCAGCGTGCTGTGTTCTTTTTGCCAACGAAAATCCAATACAAGCCAAGGGTTAGAGCAGAAAGAAGTAGTGTTTTCAGCCAGACCATGAAAAATGAGCCTGCGTTTCCTGTGAATTTGATTCTTTTACCGTCAATAAGTGCATTATTTGCCCACGCGTTGTAATACATTACAGTAGTCCATGGAACTGCAAGGAATAATGTGATTAAATTGATGAGAAAAAGGCAAACTCTGAGGAAGAACATACCTATTCCTGATTCAGCCATCATAATCTTCCAGTTTCCTGGGGTTGAGGTGGTCGACTGCATTGCTTCTGGAGTTGTTTCCATAATATTGGACTAGTATATCCACGAATAACATATTCGTAGTGTGTTTTGTCAATTTCAGCGGCGTCCACGTTTACCCTTTCTTCCACCTTTACGCTTCTTTCCAGTGTGTTCCCACTGTCGACCTGAACGGCTGCGCCAATCTTCCAAATCGCCAGCTCCCCATGAGGCTTTTTCCACCTTCTTGCGAAGGGCTCTGGGCAATTCTGTAACCGACTTTACATTGAGTTTGATTCGCCCCATGTCTTTCTCTAATTGGCGTATAGCGTCCCCGCCGGGTCCAACCATAGATCCGACTGCTGAATCATCGACGAAGATGTCGGCCGAGGAATCGGTTAGGAACTTAGCATGCAAGACGGATATTCCGGTAAGACGAGATGCTTCTCGCTTCAATTCCTCGGCGGCCAGTCTCCAAGCGGGACTGCCTCCTTCTCCGCTTCCACCACTAACTGGAACGACTGCAATTTCAGAACCGAAGGCGAACATTTCGTGAGTCAATTCGCCGCTTGGAAATCGCTTGATTTCAATTACTGGACGACTGAGGTCCGATTCCATTCCTGTTGGTGCGCGAACCACCATCTTTAGTTCGAGGACTTCGTTTACCTTGCCCTTCTCAATGTTGATTACGGTATCAAGAACTTGTGAAATTAGTCCCAATTCTACCTTGCCAACAAGCCGTTGGATGGCTTCCAATGCACTGTTTGCGTGTGTTACGCCGAGTAATCCCACTCCTGCGAGACGCACGTCACCGAATATCTCGAAATCTCTTGCCCGACGGACCTCATCAAAAATTACGAAATCTGGGCGAACAAGGAATATTACCTCAGCGGTTTTCTCCAAATTCCCTTCCAGTGGAGCGTATTGTGTCACTCTCTGAGGAACTTGCAAATCCCTAGGTGCTTCCATGGTCTTGACCATTGCTCCCACCGTTTCATCAAGGTGGGCTGCTATCGCCTGGGCGAAGGTGGTCTTTCCACTTCCTGGCTTACCTACGACGAATACTCCACGATGGTGGTCTGAAAGTCGTCCAATCAATTCATCATTCAATTCATAATCACTGAGTTTGAGATGGGCTACGGGTCTAACCACTGTGATCTCCCATGCTTCTGAGAATGGTGGCCAAGCACATGTTACTCTCAAATCACCGATTTGCATTATTCTACAGCCTTCACGCTCGATTTCAATGAAACAATCCGAGCGTGAATCATTCTGCTCAACAACCGAGGCCAAGTCCTCTGCAAGTGACTCTAACATTGGCTTGTCCCAAGTTTCGCCATCTACCTCTTCCAATCTCAATTGGCTGATGTGACCTGCCTTCACTCGAGGTGGACATTCTGCTTTGAGGAAGATGGTCGAAGCTGTCTCATCAGACAGCAACGCCTCAAGAGATTCCGGGAGCGGTGGATGGTCGCCGAAGGCCGCCATGGATGGGACTGTGAGCCAGAGGCCTTTCACCGTTGGGGGTTAGATTACCACTTAGTTGAGGACGTTAATGCACCAGCGTGCGAAAATGGTGGCGGAAAATGCGATTGCAAGAGCAGGGCCTTCTGGATAGTCCAAATTTCCTGTATAAACGATGTACTGAGCCATTGTAACGGCGAGTATTGTGGCGATATCTCGAATTTCTGGCATCCCCCAACCTGACTGTGTACGAATATGGTTACGACCTATCCAAGTGTACCAAACCAATGCGACTAGTCCGACTATCAAGGCGTGTCCAACTACCCAACCGATAGTGTCTCCAAAAGTTGCAACTATGCTATCTTGGAAGTCTCCGAAAAGCATCGAGGCGAAGTCGACCATGTTACACCCGAGCCGCCTTATGTTCTTCAATCAACGGTATGTTCACTACGGATTCTTCGCTTAATCTCGTCTACATCTGCTGGTGCAGAGATAGGTGGGTTCGCTTGTCGAGATTCTATCCCTTCTAACTCGCCCATGTGGTAATTAACCACTATATCTGGGTCCTTCAGTAGGTTACCAGTGAGCATTCCTACAACACGCTGTTGAGGACTGATTACTCCCTCTTCTACGAGTCTTCTAATTCCGGCTACAGTAGCGCAGCTGGCTGGCTCTGCACCAATCCCTGCTGCGTCGACCAATGCCTTTGCGTCCATGATTTGGTCGTCGGTTACTTCCGTAACGATTCCATCCAATGCAGTAATTCCACGCATTGATTTGCGCCATGAAACAGGATTGCCGATTTTGATTGCCGTTGCTATTGTGTCGGCCTTGATTGGTTCAATTTCTGTTCCTTCTGACCACGCGGTGTAGAGGGGGTTTGCTCCTGCCGCCTGCACGACAGCAATACGTGGTAATTGATCGATAATTCCTATCTCATGAAGTTCCAACAGTCCCTTGGCAATCGCTGTATTGTTTCCGAGGTTACCACCCGGCAGAACTATCCAATCTGGAGCTTGCCAATCGAGGTCTTGCATGATTTCCATTCCGATTGCTTTTTGCCCTTCTATTCGGAATGGATTTATTGAATTCAGGAGATATATTCCTTCGCTATCACATACCTCCTGAACTAAGGCCATCGCATCGTCGAAGTCGCCTTCGATTTGGATGGTCTTCGCACCATATGCGAGGGCCTGACTTAACTTACCGAAGGCGATTTTTCCTTCGGGAATAAAAATTAATCCGTCCATGCCGGAAATCGCAGCATAGGAAGCCATTGAAGCAGATGTGTTTCCAGTTGATGCACAAGCAACGGCGTTCATACCGAGTAGTTTAGCAACAGTAATTCCCACCGTCATTCCTCTATCCTTGAATGAGCCGGTTGGATTCTCTCCTTCATGCTTCAACCAGAGGTTTTCAACACCTACTTCCCTACCTAATACGCTGGCATTGTAGAGGTTTGTCGAGCCTTCGCCTCGAGCCGCCGCGATCTCTTGCAATTTCTCCTCACCCAAGGGTAGGATTAGTTCACGGAAGCGCCAAACACCAGAGCGGTTGAGTGGGTCTTTGGATGACAATCTCGCATCGAGAATTTCGCGGGTTAATTTACAATCAGACAAATCATGGATTACGTCTAGCGTGCCCGAACAATCGCAGCGATATCGTAACTCTAGACCTGCGTAAGTCTCGCCGCAACGAACGCAAGAAAGGTGCCATGGGACCTCACCCATCGCTCCTTCGAGTCTGCCGCATTGATTTGAAACCCATCGGGACCTTCTCACCGATGCAGACATAGCGAGTCAGTTCGACGCGATAGCGTGAGCGGAGACAAGACGAGGTTGCTTGTTGTCAAGGCTGCAATGACTGTCTATGGTGGAGCGGCCCGCGATCTACTCCGAAATTTACCCGCAATTACAGAGCATTTTGAGGTGAAATTTCTCTGTCTTAATTTGCGCGATTCACAAAGAACTCTGATTGAATCAATGGGGGTTGAAGTCCTCTGTCCTGAGGAGCAATGGGAAGCAGAAGGAGGTCTTCGGAATGAGATTACCGCCGGACAAGAACGCAGTGCTGCGGCCGCGTGGCATAGATTCAAAGAAACTAGAGAAGCAATCGAATGGGCTGACGCTATTCACCTAACTGGTGGTAATGGTTCGATGGAATTTCCTGCATTGGTTCCTTCTGACAAGCCGATGCATTTGCACTTTCTTGAATCAAAACCGGGTATTCACGATGATGTCAGCCACCTCAAGCCAGATGGTAGTGGTGGCTGGAGACCTAAATTACTGCATATACTACAAACTCGTCAACGGGCGAGAATTGAGAAGTCGTTTCGTGGCTTTGGGAATAATGACAAATGGGTTGTCAGTGCAAACTCGGCCTTTTCCGCATCCAATTTCAAGAGGATTTACGGTATTGAGGGAGGGGTCTTACACCCTTCTGTTGACCTATCGGAATTCCCACGTCAACCAAGCTCTGGAGAAACTTCCAGTTTCGATTCTTCGGGAGTGGGGGTGTTGGGCTCATACGCTGTGACCATTGGTAGAATCTCTCGCTTCAAAGGAACCTATGAGGCGGTTCGGCATCTTGCTGGAAGCGATCTGAATCTAGTTGTAATTGGTGGCGGTACTGAAGATGAAATCGAGCAACTGCAAGCCTATGGGCAGGAGAATGGAGTTGTTGTTATGGTCCTATCAGGACTATCCTCAGAAGTGATGCGTGCGATAATGAGGAACTCTGTCGCTATCGTTGGGCTGGCTCATGGTGAGGCTTTCGGTCTGACGCCGATCGAAGCGATGGCATTGGGTACTCCTCCTATTTTCGTTAACGAAGGTGGTTACCGAGAAACCGTTGTCGATGGTGAAAATGGGCGATTGATTGAGCGTGGGGATTTCGCCTCTTGGAAGACTGCACTTGACCAAGCCCAGGAGCAAGATACTCGCGCGATTTGGGCTGAGGCTGGGCTTGCAAGAATTGAGGAATTGGGGTTGACACCTGAACGTCACGCCCGAAGGCTAGTTGACAAACTACTGCCTTTACTGTGAAATTGATTAGAAGAATGAGATGAAAACATGACTGATTTGAGCGAACTGCTTGAGGCGCGAAATCGTCATATCAGCAAATCGTTGTCTATTGGACATGGCAAACCACTTCACATCGTGAAAGGGAAAATGCAGTATCTCTATTCCAATGACGGAACTAGGTATCTTGATCTTGTAAACAACGTCTGTCATGTAGGTCATTGTCATCCAAAAGTTGTTTCAGCCGGTCAAAAACAAATGGAGCTTCTTAGCACCAATACACGCTATGTTTACGATGGTTTAACTAACTATATTTCGAGATTGGCGAATACTCTACCTGATGGTCTTGATGTTGGATTCATGGTCAATTCAGGAAGTGAGGCAAATGAGCTGGCTATCCGCTTGGCTAGAGCCCATACGGGAAACCACGACATGTTGGTAGCCGATGGAGGATATCACGGCAACACCAGTATGCTGGTCCAAATGAGCCCATACAAATTTCTTGGGCCGGGGGGCAAAGGATTTCCTGAGCCTTGGGTACACGTTGTCCCTGTTCCAGATGAATATCGAAGGGCGGGTGTTGATTACAATCAAGAAATGGAGGAAGTAATCTCTAATGCGGGAAATGTAGCGGGATTTCTGATTGAGCCTATGCTCTCATGCGCAGGTCAAATTCCGCTGCCTGATGGTTATCTGAAACTTGCTCAGGCATACACGAAGGAAGCAGGTGGTCTTCTGATTGTAGACGAGGTGCAAGTGGGCTTTGGCCGATTTGGGACCCATATGTGGGCCTTCGAAACTCAAGATATTGTTCCGGATATTGTTGTTCTTGGTAAATCGATAGGGAATGGTCATCCTATGGCGGCAGTATTTACCACGAAGGCAATTGCATCTTCTCTTGGCGAAATGGAATGGTTCAGTTCTACAGGGGGGAATCCTGTATCTTGTGCAATTGGTAATGCAGTACTAGATGTGATTGAAGATGAAGAGTTACAAGAACATGCAAGAGAGTACGGTGAATATTTCTTGAATGGTCTTCGAAAACTGAAAGATACGTATCCTGCGATTGGAGATGTAAGAGGAAGGGGTTTGTTCATTGGATTCGAGTTTGTTCGCGACCGGATCACATTGGAACCGGATGCTGAGGAGGCAACTAGAGTGGTTCGTGAGATGAGAGAGCGGGGGGTACTATTGAGCACTGATGGGCCGCACCATAATGTCATCAAAATCAAACCTCCAATGGTACTGACAAGGCAAGATATAGATATGACTCTAGATCATCTAAACGAAGTATTGAGTAGGAATCGTGATTGAAATGCGACGTGTAGAAGTGGGAGTTGATGATGCGAATGATTTGCTAAATCAGGCAGGGCTTCCAAATCTTAACTCTATGGAAATATTACAAGGAGGGTGGGATAATACCAACATTCTCCTGACTTTATCAGATGCTTCCAAAGTAGTTCTGAAAGTATGGAACGCAAATACGGTCGAGGAAGTGCGGCGCGTTGTCGCTAGACATTGTCACCTCGATGAACATGGCATACCTACTGCAGTGCCAATCCAGTTGGCTAATGAAAGCCTCATTGCTGAGAAGGGGGGCATGTCCTGGACTCTGCTTCCATTCATTGAAGGCGGGATGTTGGACACTGATGAGAATTCACTAAAGAGCCTTGGAGAAAACTTGGCTCGTCTCCACCAAATCCCTGCCGCAGATTGTTTTCCAGATGATTACAGAATGGGGTGGTCTCTATTCGAGGAAATGTTCGTGATTGCAGATGAGACAAACACATGGTCTGATTTTCTCCTCACTTTGAAGAAGGAATCTGGGAGTTTGCAGAATCAAATCTCAGAGAGTTTACCACAAGGTATCTTGCATGGAGATGTGTTTCCGGATAATGTCATTGGAGATGGTGCAGTCGCTGCGATTCTTGATTTGGAAGAGGCATTCATCGGCCCTTGTGCATTTGATCTTATGATGGCTTTCGTTGGATTTGGTTGGAACGGAAACGAGCCTCTTATCGACAGATGGAATGCATTACTGGAAGGCTATGAGTCAATTCGCCCATTAACTCAAGATGAGAAGTTAGTCTTACCTGCACTTCACAGATATGCTACACTTTCGATTGCGGCTTGGAGATATTGGAAGCATGTTATGGCTCAGCCAGATGAGGAGCTCAAAGAACGATATTTGGAAATGGCACATAGATTGGACCAACAGATTGATTTCTAGAGGTGTTCCGTTGAATGATATGACTGAGAGTGGTGGACTCGATGTTAAGGATCTTGGTAGATGGGCGCTAAGAATTGTCCTATTGGGCGTTTTAGTATACCTTTTTGTTGATGATCCGTCAAGATTCATACGTTGATTGGAGGGGTGTTGATGAGTGCTATAGTACATTCAATCAACATCAGTACAGAGGGCGGGGTTCCAAAGTTACCTATTGACAAGGGCGAGATTCTTTTTGCTGGCGTGAAGGGGGATTTCAACCGATTCAGGACGGAGAAGAAAAATGGTGTTGGCACCCGAGCAGTTACCTTGTTTTCATTGGAGCAAATTAAGAAATTAAAGAGTGAGGGGCATGCCATTGATGTTGGGACTACCGGAGAAAACATCACTATTGAAGGCATAGATTGGCCGACGCTAGAAGTAGGAACTCGGATGATGATTGGTGAGGCGATGATTGAACTTAGTGAGCCAACAGCCCCCTGCAGTAAAATTGGGAAGTCATTCATCGATGGTGCGTTTTCTCGAATCGATCACGAGTTAGAGTTGGGGTGGTCTCGGTGGTCTGCTTCAGTTATTGAAGAAGGAGGAGTCGAGGTCGGAAGTCAGGTCATTCTCCTATAATGTTATAATTGCCGACTTCTAATTAGAGGCAAGTCTCCGACTTTATAACCCCCGCGCAACGCTCTCCCGACGCATGGCTATAACGAAGTAAAACGTAACCATATGGTATTATACTACTTTGTCAGTTAATACCCGTTATGAAATATGATTGTAAAATTCAAACATCAATTGAAAACAATTACTTCCACCCTAAATCCATGCGTTCACTATGGGTGGCCGTTCTGCTAGTTTTCTTTGTGTCCCCCTCTCTCGTTGAAGCAGAGCCCTATCGAATTAGTGGGATTATTACATACTCTGATGGGACTACAGTGAACTACAATGATGTGGAAATAGTTTGTAATAGTCAAGAATATGACTGCCATCCATTCAGAGGCACAGAGTCGACAACTGATATGTATGGTATATTCACTCTAGATTTAGATATAGAGGAATATCATGATGGTGCCGAATTAATCTTGAATGTAAGAAATGAAAACTTCAGCCACATTATCGATATTTCCGAGATGCGAAATTCCTCCCAGAATTTTGTAGCCAATGACATACAGTTGCTACAAAGTAGACCTCCAGCACCTATTCTCTCCGGCTTTACATGCGGATTGATAATTTTCTCATTAGTATTCGGGATGGTTCTCGTACGTACTGCAACGAGGTTGATGACGCCGTTGGGGAGAGCAGAATTTGTTGGCTACAGAGCACCTCGAATCGTTCAGTGTCCGGAGTGTAGCGGCCATATAGAACAGCATCGACTGATTAGTCACCTTATCGTAGAGCATGAAATCGAACCGCTTGATGCTGGCGAAATTGCAGGTATCGTATTTTCAGAAATTGAGATGAAGTGATGGTGCAGAGGGCAGGATTTGAACCTGCGAAGCACTACGCACTGGGACCTCATCCCAGCCCCTTTGACCACTCGGGTACCTCTGCTTGAGTTATGTCGGCTTGTATGGTCTATTTCAGAATGACGAAGGAGAAAGAATCGCCTCAAAATCAGGAGTATCGTGCTCGGTCGGAGTTTGTATTCTGAAACATCACTTGATATTCTGTAAAGTGAGCGAGGGAGGTATGCGTGTCTGGACATTCGCTAGGTTTATGCGACAAATCTTGAAGTCTGGACCTGCTGATTTAGAGTGGATTCAATCACAGGGACTACTAGCGGTAAAACTAGCCCAAATCTTTGCACTGCGAAGTGATTTAATCCCTGTTGAAAAGTGTCGGCAGTTACAGCAATTGTACCAGCACGCGTCGAGTATTCCTTCTGAAGCCGTGTTTCAAAATCTCGAAAAGAGAGCCCCGGAAGGTTTCTTCGATGCTTTCGACGAAATTGATGAAGTTCCCATCGCAGCGGCTTCGGTGGGGCAAGTTCACCGAGCTCGCCTGAAGACCGGTGAAGAGGTTGTAATCAAAGTCATCAAGGCTCAGAACGAGAAATCCTTTCGACGAGATGTAAGGCGCATGCGGAGATGGTTACGAATATTCCTCATTTTTATGCCAAAGTTACGAAGGGTAGGAAACCCTGTGGCGCTTCTAAATCACGTAGCAGATTACACTACCAGAGAATTAGATCTACGAAACGAAATCGCTGGGGCGGATGAATTGAAGGGAATTCAGATGGATATAGACGATACCTTCCAAATGCACAGACTCCGGTTCCCGAAATATTACGATGAATTATCTAATGAGCACGTACTGGTTTCAGAATTCATCAGAGGGGATTCCTTGGAAGATGGAATAGATTCAGGAACTCTCTCCTGGTCGACTTTGTTAGATCTATTTCGAATTCATGGCGCCTATCTATTTGGCATAGGAACTTTCCATGGAGACTTGCATCCTGGTAACTGTATCATCGATGATGATGGAATGTTTGTGTTTATCGATAATGGTGCAATTTGTCACGCACCAACCCTTGTGAGCAGTTCTTTATTCCGATTCTTTGAACATCTATCGAATAGCAACTTAAATGGTGCATTCGAGGCGTTGCTAGGGCTATCCGAAGATACTCTAGATGAAAAGAAAAAAGAGGAATATATGGCGAAAATGTACGATATATATCACGACTTTGAGATGCGTTCTGTTGGAGAGCAAAGTCTTACTCAAATCATGATGAAGACTGTTCGTTGTGCGGTCGAGGATGCAGGGGCTGTATTCGGCGAGGAGGCGTTTCCTATCATCCGAGCACTGATGTATCTGGACGGTTTGGTTATCAGAACACATCCCGACGTGAAACTCATCAGTTCGATGAGTCCTTATCTGGAAGAATTTCGCGCCTGTTTGCCAATTCCAGAGCCGGTGCCGCGATACACCAATTGAATAATTCTAGAATTAGGGGACAATTGAGAAAACACTTCATTAAATAAGAATCTTCGAGGATGTGAATATATGATGGGAGACGTCGTGAGGAATGATACTGCTAAAGTAGAGCAGTCTTACCTCGAATGCGAAAGAATCGCAAAGCGTTCTTCGTCCTCATTTTTGAGAGCATTCAAAACTCTCCCCAAAGACAAAAGAAATGGTATCAAAGCTCTCTATGCTTTTTGTAGAAGGGCCGATGATGTGGCTGACGGAGATTGGTTACCTGATTTTTCTTCATTCACCCCTCAACAGATGGGCTCACTTCGATTGAGAGCTTTGCAGCGGTGCAAATATCTAGACGAAAAACATCGCTCTCGCGGGACTCTAGATCACGAGGCCCACATCACTAAGCTCTGCGCTCTTGTTTATCTGCGAGATAACATCCAAGAAGTGGTAAACGACAATTTTCCAAAAGAAAATTTCTTCCTAGCCTTTTGGGACACGATTGAGAAATTCGATATTCCAGCTCAACACTTACATTCCTTGATTGACGGTATGGAAGATGACCTCTATCCCACAAATTACCGAACCTACGAAGATTTGCGACGTTATTGTTACAACGTTGCATCCTCAGTGGGTCTTTGTTTACTCCACCTGTATGGTTACGATGGACAAGAGGCTGAGCACTACGCCGATGAGATGGGTATTTTCCTACAGAAGGTCAACATACTGAGAGATATTCAGTCCGACCTTGCATCGGGTAGAGTTTACTTACCTACTTCTGAGTTGCAATCCTTCGGAATTTCTACCTCAGACTTGTCTAGCCCGAGTCTTGCTTCAAACCCAAATTGGCAAGAATTCATGAAAGATTACATCCAGAGGTGTAACGCTCACAAAGAAGAAGCTGTCAAATTACTTCCAATGATTCATCCAGAATCGAGAAAAAGCCCGACTATTATGGTCTCAGTATATTCACAATTGATTAAGCAAGCAGAGAAATTGTGTGGAGACGTTGTGTCTCAGCGCCTCAACCTAACCGTCATGCAGAAGGCAAATGTGCTGATGTCGACTCTTGGCGTAATTAGCATCGTGCAAGAGGATTGAATATGCAAGCCGAAACGTATCCCTCCCAGCCTGAGGCATCGATAAACTCAGACTCGGATGTGCTGATTGTTGGAGCAGGGCCTGGTGGTCTTGCATGCTCATTGTTACTTGCGAAAGCGGGATTAAATGTAAAAATTCTAGAGAAAACGGATAGAGTCGGGGGTAGGACCAAAGTAATAGAAAAAGACGGTTATCGATACGATAACGGCCCTACATTTTTCCATTATACAGAAGTGATTGAGGAGATTTTTCAAGCGATTGGTAAAGATGCACATGAAGAATTAAATCTCATCAAGCTTGATCCGAATTACAGATTAGTGTTCGGTGAAGGAGGTGCTCTAAATGCTAGTACTGACATCGAGTACATGGTAAAACAAATTGAGCAGTTGTGTGGAAAGAAAGATGCTGAAGGATTCAGGAAATATGTATTAGATAATAGGAAGAAATTGAAATTATCTAAAAGTTGTTTAAATTCTCCATGGACAAGTTGGACCAATCTAGCAAACAAAAGGGCTCTGCGGGTGGCTCAGGTTCTGAGGCCCTGGAGAAGTGTTGCATCTGATTTGTCAAAGTTTTTTGATGATGATAGAATGCAATTGGCGATGAGTTTTCAGACTAAATATCTAGGAATGTCGCCATTTCAAGCACCTAGTCTTTTCACAATATTATCTTTCTTAGAATTAGAGTATGGTATTTATCACGCCAAAGGAGGATTAGGTACAGTAACTGAAAGAATGGGGGCATTAGCAGAAGATTTAGGTGTAGAAATATGCCTCAATGAACCTGTAGAAGAGTGTCTTTTTGATGGTAAAAAAATAGTTGGTGTTAAGACTGAAAGGAATACTTACACAGCCAAGAAATACGTGATGAATGTAGATTTTGCAACTGGGATGAAGGGGCTTATTCCTGATAAGTTAAGGAAAAGATGGTCTGACAAGAAATTAGATGAGAAATCGTATTCTTGTTCCACGTTCATGCTCTATCTTGGAGTAGATAAGAAATATGATTTAGATCATCATCAAATATATGCATCAAAAGATTATCATACGAATCTAAAAGATGTGACAGAGAATAAAATAACCTGGGACGACCCTTCATTGTATGTCCAAAATGCATGCTTAACAGACCCTTCAATGGCTCCAGATGGGCATTCAACTATCTATGTATTAGTTCCTGTTTCCAATGTTCATGAATCAATAAATTGGGATGAAATAAAGCATGACTACAGAGATGTAGTGCTTGAAACCATGAAGAAATTAGGATATGATGATTTGAAAGAACATATAGTTTCAGAAACCATAGTTACTCCAGATGATTGGGGTGAAAGAGATATTTACAAAGGTGCAGTTTTCAATCTAGCACATGGATTAGACCAAATGCTCTGGAGGAGACCACAAAATAGATTTGAAGAGTTTGATGATCTATTCCTAGTCGGTGGAGGAACACATCCCGGAAGTGGATTGCCCACCATATTTGAGAGCGGAAGAATAAGTGCCAAATTGATTTGTTCTGATTTAGG
>DAMG01000018.1 GCA_002497025.1 Euryarchaeota archaeon UBA126 | reverse complement strand
GAATCCACAAGCCAGTAAACTACTAGCTGAAATTCGCCAATTACTTGCAACAGAATTTGCTCATGATTTACCACCCACAGTTCGAACCAGAATCAATGATATTCTAACTCACCTGTTCACTCGCGACCCTTCGGTATCTGCAATCAGAAAGTCTTCTTCAAACAGAGATGAAGACGATTGTTGGAGGCAGAATAGGGTCGCATATCTATTGATAATAATGGCCTACATGAATGAACTAGACAGTTGTCAACTTCCGGTTCCAGAGTTTGAGAGGCGATACAATATTGATCGTGATTTGTTAAATTGGATGAAGAAGCGAATTGGTCCAATCGTACAAGGAGTAATTGGTTTAGAATCTCGTCGCTTGGGTCCAAATGAATACCGAAGAAAGCAACTTCTAAGCTCACTTAGTTTGTACTTAGCAGAGATTGAAAAAGACGAGGAACTTTCACGCGAGTTAATCCAACGTATTCGAGATATTGCTTTTCAGGTCCTTCTAGAATGGGATGAACCGTTACATGGCCCATCGGTGAGCGACACCCCCCCTCACGGCTCAAAAAGTCCAAAACAAGTTGTAAAACTTGCAATAGCAGAAGCATCAAGACGTCTCAATAGCCTATCCTCGAACCAAAAGAAAATCATCGAAGAAGCACTACGTGGGCCTTCTAGAAGAGGCTCTTCGTCATCCACTGCATAAGGGTGCTAATCTAGAGGCGCATCTGTGTTTGGAGGTAGCGGGCCTACGCCAGGGTCTCTTCTTTCGAAATTAGCCCAAACAGGACCAGGTGCGATCCTCATCCTCTGACCGATTGTAATCATCGGTTCCAAAATTTCTCCAAATCGGTGTGCCACATTTGCTAGGTTTTGTCGCGGATGCTCTTGTCTAGTGTACATACGGTATACTCCATGTGGGTGATTAGGATCATTCGGAAGGTCGGCCATTTGGATCCATCCGGAAGAGTTCAGCATCTCATTGACTAATTCTTCTTCGATTTCATTTCGCATGTTAATCGTAGTCGCATAACCTTGGATTTGAACTAGACTGCCCCCTCCGTCTTGTCTTGTAAAAGTCAAAGTCGTACCAAGTGGTAGCCGCAGGAGAACGCTCCAAAGACGTGGGAATTGCACAGTTGCTCTAATCGCCAGTTCTTCAGCATCGGCTCTCCTCCTCTCCATCTCTCGAATTTGTTCGGCTTCAGCATTGTGATTTCGCAACTCATATTCTCTTCCCATTCGTCGTCCAAGACGTTCCAAGAAATTTTGTTCTTGTCTTTGTCCATTTAACGCAAATCTAACAGCGGGTTCTAGAGTTTCTATTTCACGTGAAGCTGTTACATCATCAAGTAGACTGAGTATAATCGTTCCAATTGCATCTCCTAGAACTAAACCACGTAATTCAGGAGTTTCAACGATACAAACCCCTTCCGTTAACCGTCCTGGCATATTTCCATTGTTTACGGAATTGGCTCTTACCCTGAATCTACTACCATGTGGCCCATTACCCGGCGAAATACTCCAAGTAACTCCAGATACTCCTTCAACGAGGAAAATAGATTTCTTTCTATCTAGGTTTACTCTGTCGTTATTGAGAATACTCCGTAGAAACTCAATTCCTTTTGCATCGGCTTCACTCAATGCCGTATCTTCACTTGTCAGTAAGCCATATTGTAGGCACCTTAGAAATTGAAAGTCGTCATGACTTATTGGAGATAGGGCGCAATTCAGTAAGCGAGAGATTAAGCCGAGGTTTGCAGGGATTCTCCTAGTCTTCCATTTCATCTCTTGACGCATATACAGATAGATTCTTCCACGTCTAATTTGGAAAGTTTTGCAAACCAACAGATCATTCCTTCGCATATCTTGTATGTCGAAGGAATTTGTCCATCTCCTGAACCACATTAATTGCTCAATCAAACGCTTTGGGATTGAGAGATTCACATCGCGATTATGTCTATTGAGAAATGCTAACTCTCGACCAAATTCCTCATTGATTATTTCCGGTCTGATGTAGCGAATAACAGGATGTAGTGAGACCTGCTTTCCATAACGTCTGGGTCTCTCCATAAATTGGATACGACCGGGGTTAGGTACAATCCTTGAGCATGCTATATTCAATGACAGTAGAAAACTTCTCCAATCAATCTGGTCAGCATCATCTTGCTGAACCAATTTCTCTAATGTAAGGTAAGGTACTGAAATTGGAATTCCATCCAGTAAAAACTGCCCATTAGCCCAGGTTAGGTAACTACCATCTGGTAGTATACCTCCTCTTTGTAATCGTCTTCTTGCTGAAAAATCCCCATCAAAATCTCTTCCATTTTCAATTTCTTCTTTCATTTGGTCATCCAAAAACCAACGTCCTGGAGGGTCAGTAATCCAATGAGAGTCAGGGATTTCCCTTGGCGATTTTATCCAATCAATTGAATCTTTAAAATTCATATCTAGTTCAGACCAAAAAATCCCTTTATGCCCCCTCCTCAATCCAATTCTAGATACGGCTGAATTCATTTCATGATCTTCAGGTACTAGCTGTAATGTAGTTCCTCCAATAGCAGGCATTAAGATATCGCACAGGTCACAAAAATCCTTTTCTTCGGGAACACCACAGCCTTTGCACGAACTCATTCTGCTTCCTCCAAATCGGCCATATTTCCACCAAATCTGATGAATATAGTTCCAATTGCCTCTCGGAATTGTTCTCTACGTTCGTCGTTTGGAAGCTCGTTCAACTGTTCGAGAATTATTTGTCTAACATTATGACGGTGAGCATGTTCTATCTCTTCATATACGTCCACTTCAGGATAAACTACCTCTTCTCCCCAGTATTCATCCTCTTCATCATCAAGATATTCTTCGTGAGCTTGCTCAAGATATTCTTCGTGATCTTCCTCGGGATTGTATCTTTCGACTAGCTCGTCCCACCAATTTGGATTTCC
>DAMG01000076.1 GCA_002497025.1 Euryarchaeota archaeon UBA126 | reverse complement strand
GAGCGAAGACTCGTCGCCGAATTAGATATTCCAGTTATGCATGACGACCAACATGGTACTGCAATTATCTCCGGTGCCGCTCTAATCAATGGGTTGGAAGTCGTTGAAAAAAATGTTTCAGAAGTTAAGGTAGTGATTTCAGGCGCTGGTGCTAGTGCGATTTCTTGTGCTCAGCACTATCTTCGTCTAGGAGTTAATGCGGATAATCTGCTGATGTGTGACAGCAAGGGAATCCTTACTAAATCACGTGGTGATGCTGGTGAGTTAAATGAATACAAACTCGCCTTTGCTAGAGATGTCGATGATGGAGGATTGGCAGAGGCAATGATTGACGCTGATGTATTCCTCGGTCTTTCGAAAGGTGGGCTGGTCTCGGGGGAAATGGTCGAATCTATGGCCGAACGCCCATTGATATTCGCTCTTGCAAACCCTGACCCTGAGATTCTACCAACCGATGTGCAAGCGGTTCGTGATGATGCTATCATAGCAACTGGTCGCTCTGATTATCCGAACCAGATAAACAACGTACTCGGATTCCCATACATCTTCCGCGGGGCCTTAGATGTGCGTGCCACGGAAATTACAGAAGGAATGAAAATGGCCGCAACCAAGGCCTTGGCAGCCTTGGCAAAGGAGCCTGTACCTGACGAAGTCGCCGCAGCATATGCAGGAGAACAAATGCAGTTCGGACCAGAATATCTGATTCCAAAACCATTCGATGCACGTGTGCTAATTTGGGAAGCCAGTGCAGTAGCTCAGGCGGCTGTAGATGAGGGAATGGCTCGAATTAGCGCCAAGGATTTCGATATCAACAAGTACCGTGAGGAGCTTGAGGCCAGATTGGGATTAACTCGTTCGATTATGCGACATGTTATCAACCAAGCAAGAAAAGAACGAAAGAAAATTGTCTTTTCAGAAGGTGAAGAACCCACGATTATCAAGGCTGCATCACAATGTCTTGTGGAAGGGATTTGCGACCCAATTCTTTTGGGGCATCCCGAGAGAATTGAGGCGGTAAAGGAAGAACTTGGACTTACCTTTGATTGCGAGGTTATCGATGTCAGATATGATCCCCGTAGGCGAGGAGATTATGCTGATGAATTACACAAGCTTCGTGGCCGTAAGGGATTAACTCGAAGGGACGCCATCAATCAATTGAAGTCACCAAATTACTTTGGTCCAATGATGGTGCACTGCGGAGATGCTGACGGTTATCTTGGAGGTATTGCTCACAATTACCCAGATATTGTCAAGCCATGCCTACAAACAATTGGACCTGACCCCTCTTCTCATCGAATTGTGGGTCTATACATGATGACTGTGAATGGACAGTTGATGTTTATTGCAGATGCTACAATCAACATTTATCCTGATGCGAGAACTCTGGCAGAAATCGCTATTCAAACCGCCAAGGTTGCCCGAAGATTCGGAGTCACTCCAAAGGTTGCTATGCTTTCATTCTCCAACTTCGGAACATCAAACGAATTGCGCACTGACAGAATCGAAGAAGCCATTACAATGGCTCGTGAATTAGATCGTGGTCTAGTTATAGATGGACCAATGCAGGCTGATACAGCTCTTGTTCCTGACCGTCAGAATGAGTTCCCGTTCATGGAATTTGACGGGCCGGCCAATGTATTGGTATGCCCAAACCTTGCTTCGGCTAATATTGCCTACAAATTGCTACAGAGGGTTGCAGGAGCAGAAATGACTGGTCCTATTCTAGAAGGCCTATCCAAGCCGGCACACGTTCTTCAGCGTGGAGACTCAGTTAGGCAGGTTGTCCACATGGCCGCAATTACGGCAGTTGATGCTCAAAGACACGCAAAACAGCGTTTATGATTACATCAATAGATACCGATGGCAACATAAGGCTGATTGCCTCTCCCTATTCCATGAAGCCGTTCCTAGAGCACCTGAACATGACATCCACAGATGTGGATGAGACCATCCGGTTTCTTCTGACTGCAATGCCAGAATTCAGTATCAGAGGAGAAGGGGGGGGGCAGAAAGCACAACGCTGGGTGCATATTGGCACTGAGGATTCCTATCTTTGCATAGAAGACCGTGGGGCTACTGAGAAAGGGCCACATCAGCCATACGTTCATCCTGGGATGAACCACATGGGATTCGTGGTCAGCGATGGAGCGGCGTTAGCTGAGCGCATGATTGAGGTCGGTTACAAACAAGGAGCTACCTACCTAGACCATCCTCACAGACACCGATACTACTTCTTCGATCACGACAATAATGAGTATGAGTTCATCCAGTACTTCAGTGAAGAACCAAGTGAGAGGAACGAGTACGAATCATAGGGTACCCTATGATTCAAAATTTTCAATTTTCTTTCCTAGATTTTCTAACAAAATATGCGAATATTGCGAGTAGTGCAACTGCCCAGCCAGGAATAATTAGGAGAATTGCAATTATTGCTGCAATCATCTCAATGACTGGTGTTGAGTCGTCTTCAGTGGGTTCGTTATCTGATTCCTCAACAATTTCCTCTTCTCCTGAAGGGTCGGTTTGTTCTGGCCAACCATCACATAGTGAAGTTCCCAAGCAATGGTTTCGTAGAAGTAGACGGGTTGGTGTGTTAGCTCCAAACCTCATCTTGTCTATCTGTTCACTTGACAAGCCGTTACGAGAGGATACATTGTCATAATCAGGAGTAATGTAACTCATCAAATTGGAAGATGTTCCATTCTCGAAAAACATGACATCTTGTATTGTTGAATCATTGTAGTCAAACACTTGCATTGGTTCATGATAACGACATTGACCTTGTTGTGTCAAATCATTCCAAATACAGTTGTTACCCCACCATTCAGGGGCTTGACCTTCTAAGACATAGTTACGTTGGAAGTTCTTGCGATAAATCATTTCTCCAGCCTCCCCAGCGGCGATGAATTCTGCAAGATTGTCAAAATCCTGATGATCGCCATGATAGGTTAATCTCCACACTGGCCATACCAATGACTCTGGGATTAGCTGATTAAATTCCTCTACCTCCTGATCGCTTGCAGAGTATGGAATCCATTGTTCTCCGAATGGCTGAGAGTAATCTTCCCCAACTGCACGACGTAAGGCATCTCCACCGAATTCCATCCTACTCCATAGGTTGTTGAAATCGAACTTTGCTTCGGGGGTATTGAATCCTAAGACGTGGGTATGGCTAAGACCAAAGTAGTGACCCATTTCATGTGGTAATGTAGTTAGTGCACCACTGCTGAGTAAATTTGTGTTTAATTCGACTGCTCCACCATCGGCAGATTGGAATTCATCATTAGGACCTCCGCTCTTTCCTCCTGCATCTAAATTTGGTCTAATGACCACGGTGATATCCTCTGAACGTGCCCTTGATGCAAGACGAAATGCGCCTGCTGTGTTGAATTCTTCATCTAGTGTTAATTCATCCAGAGACCGTTGTGAAACGTGCCTTTCCGCCAACTGTTCCTTGAGATCAATTAGTGCTTGTTCCTCTTCATCGGACAGCCCTAACTGAGCTCGAAGATCGGGTAATATTTCGCGTAAAGTCCACTTTTGATGATAATCATTGGATTCTGCTACGGCATCTTCAATGACGACCCGTTCACTAGTTTGAAAGCGAAAATTCCATTTTGAAAATACAGCATTTAGATTGTTGAGTTGGATATCTACCCAGTCATTAGGGATCTTATCCTGTGATACATTTAGGAACACCCAACGGATTTCATAAAGTCTCTTTTCTGGAGCAATTGAATGATGTTCATTACAGAATTCGTACATTTCTTCTGAAATCTGATCCTCACTAGCCCAGCAGTCGACCCAAGTAGGAGTTGGATTCTCTACTTGTGCTGAACTAATTGGCAGCGCCATCGATAGAAAAAACAGGGAGACAAGAAAGAAACCGGTTAGAGCTCGTCGCCTCATACCATTAGATGGATGAGGGGTTATCTTGTAAATTGTGTTGATTCATTGACC
>DAMG01000059.1 GCA_002497025.1 Euryarchaeota archaeon UBA126 | reverse complement strand
CTTCTACCTCCATCTCTGGCTTGGGATTAATCTCCTCAGTTAGCACATCAAAATCATTGTAATCTGGGTGTAAATCCTTTATGGAAATCAATCCATCACGGCCTGATTTCTGAGTTAAATCTGCATAACCTCTGTGAGTCAGGAATAGCGCTGAGACCAAGGCAGTGACCTGTGCTTCGGCCTCCGCTTCATCGAACTCCAAACCACCTTCCACTGATTTGTCTCTGAGGTAAGTTGCAATATCCTTCAGGTCGACCGCCATATCGCCTTCATCAGATCTATCTCTAAGGGCGTTCCAAGTTCTTCGAAGATCTGCTTCCAAATCTTCGATGTGAAGGCTACCGGAGAATCTAGCCCTTGCCTTTGCGTGAGCTTCTCTCCTCTCTTTGGCGATTTCCTCTCTGAGTTTCAAATCCTCTGAGATTTGTTTAGCACTCTGTAATCCCATTAGTAATTCCCCGAGAGTTACAGGACGGCTTTCTCCTCGATGAATTCTACCTTCGAACATGGAAGGAAGGACATTGTCTGCCGCACCAGTCATAACCCCTACAGAGAAGTTGTAATCGTCCTCAGTGAATTCAGTCTCCCAGCCACTTACATCAAGGTCTAGGAATTCTTCATCGAGTTCATCCCATGCTCGATCTTGTCTCTCGATAAGTGTGGATGATTGACCTCTTAGAATCTGCCAAGCCATTCGGATAAGTCGACCACAGGTTGGTAAATCGATATTGTCAGCAGTTTTGATTCGCTGCTCAAACATCTCTAGGAAGCTTGTAAGGTCTACATCCCAAGGGTCGAGATCCTTAGATCTGAATAATTGGAACACTAAAGCGACCGAGCGGTCGAATGGGTCTATCAGGAATTGATGTTCAGCCTCTTCTAGAGCCGCTAACTCTACCAATCTGTCTAGATAACGACTAGTTTCGAGGTCCTCTTCGCCTTGCAGTAGTCGTGCGACGATATCGTCCCTCATAGCAGTGGCATCGAAGACTGTCATTCTTCTCTCTCCAACTCCTGCTCGACAACCGCCTCGCTGTCAATCTCTTCTTCATCGTCTTCAGTAGGAGGAATTGCCGCTTCCTTCTCTGCGATATCTTCGCTCCATTCATCAGTTCTTTCCTTCAGCGAAGACATCGTTGATTCGTTAGATTCCGAGTTATCTTCTTTAGCATCCTCAGATACTTCGACACCTGCCCTATCTGCAAGACCACCAAGACTCAACGGACGATCCATTGGTTCAGGCACCTTTGGCATGGTCTCCGCACTCGGCAAATCAGTCATGCCTTCCTTTGCACTTTGTGCTTCCTTCAGCGCCTCTTGCTCCGCCTCAAATTCCTCTCCGAGTTCTATTGCTGCAGCTCTGTCGAAGTCTGCAATTCGGCGGCTACATCCATCTCCAGCGTGGGTTATTCCAATGTGATGGTCAGCAAGTGTTAGGCTGACCTTCCTTAGTGTCACCATAATGAATTGAGCGTGGGTACTGCGAATTCTACAGAGTGTAGCAATTCTCTCAGCATTGAAAGGATCTAGATTTTGATCGACCTCATCAAAGTAGTAAAATGGACTTGGTTCGTAATCCTGGATTGCGAAAACGAAAGCCAGGGCTGCCATCGATTTCTCTCCTCCTGAGAGGAAACTTCGACGAGTTCTCTTGCTCTTACCAGGTGGAATACAAGCCATCCTGAGCCCTCCCTCAAACGGATTCTTAGTATTCTCAAGTTGCAATTCGCCCTCGCCACCGGGCTGTAGCAGCCTGTAGGCTCGAGTGAAGTTTCGATTGACTTCGTTGAAGACTGCCAGAAGTCTTGTTTTTCTCTCTTCTTCAAGTTGTTCTGCAAGGCTGACAAGCATTGCGTGTCGCTCCTTGCAGAGTTTTCCGTCGGCGACGAGTCCAGCGATTCTCTCTAAAGTTATGTCGTAGTCTTCTATCGCTAGCATATTCACGTCGCCGAGTTGGCCGAGGCGGCGATCTAGGCCCTGCACCCCCTTCTCCGCCTCGGCCACTGTTGGCAAATGAGTGTCTAATTCCGGAATTTCAATTTCGTTCTCGCCCAATTCTTCCTCTAATTCGGCCAAGGTCTCTTGTTTGTTCCTTATACTCTCAACGAGACCTTCCAATCTTGACTTGATTGTTTCACGCTGAGTCTGCATCTGTTCTACATGAGCGCGAAGGCTAGCGCGCTCGTCGACAATTTCGTCCTTACGCCCGCTGAGAATTTGATGCTCTTCATTAAATTGTGATGCTTGCAATTTGAGCTCCTTCAGGCTCTCCTCTGCCTTATCGATTAGTATCTGAAGATTCTCAATCGCACTTGTGGCTTCTGTAATGATTTCGTTTTGCCTCTCAACAGACCTAGTGAGTTCGTTCTTTCTATCCTCGAGAACTTTGAGTTTCTCACCACCGGTTACAATGTCTGACTCAGCCCTCAACTTAGTACGCTCGGCCTCAGTTCGTATATCCTGAGCGCTTCGAAGAATTTGTGAAAGATGATCTGGTGTGTGATTCTGTAACGCCTCCGCGGCTAATTGGCGAGCCTCAAGAGCAGTTTCGTGTTCTTTTTCAGCAACAGCCGCCGACTGAATCGCTTGTTGGCTAGCGGCCTCCAATCTCTCATATTCATTACGAGCATCGATAACCTTCTTGCTGGTGTCATCTACTTGCTTCTGTGCAATCTTAACATCGGCCTTCCAATTCCTCACCCTTACTGAGTGGTCACTATCATCGAGTCCATGAATTTGGTTCCGCACATCATTCATATTGTCACGGATTTCTTTTAGTGCAGCTTCCACTGTTGAATATCTAAGGTTGGCTCTATTCACTGCTGATTCAAGATTCTCCATTCCAGCGCTAGCGGCTCCTGCGCCACCAAATGATGGACGTGAACCCTTTGCTGAAGAGCCACCTGTCATCGCACCAGTTGCTTCGACTATCGAGCCGTCAAGAGTGACCATTCGAACGCCACCCATGTTACGGCGCGCCACATCCATCGACTGAACAATCAGTGTGTTTCTACAAGCGAAGCGTACTGCGGTTTCAATTTGTTCATCATAATCCAATAAATCATGAGCGAATCCGACAATTCCGGGATTTCTAGCGACCATTAAGGCTCTACCCTGAGCACGAGATGCACTAATCTTGTTGAGGGGAAGGAATGTGGCTCTACCACCGCCATTTGCACCAAGCCACTTGATACAACTTGCAGCGACCTCATCGTCGCTAACAACGATTGAATTCATACCTCCGCCTAATGCGAATGCTAGTGCCTCCTCGTGAGAATCATCCTTTGGTGAAGTCAATTCTCCGAGTGAACCAAGTATCCCCTTGATTTCTCCGCTCTCTCTTAGTTTGGATAATGCGCGCAAAGTTACTACAGAACCTGGTTTCGAAGCTCTTGCCTCCTGTGCGGCACGAACGCGGTCAAGTGCCCGGTTGGCTCCTCTCAATTGCTCCTCTGCACTATCGCGATCACCGCGAAGTGCGACCTCTTGTTTCTGTAATTGAGTTAATTTAACAGCCAATGATTCTCTATCCTCAACCGGCTTTTCTTCTTGTAAATCCTCACCAGTTAGTTCGAGGTCATCTCGCTCAAGTGACATTATCTCGTATTGTTCCTCCAAATCCGCTAGATTGTCAGAGGCTATTCTCACTGCTTGCTCGGCTCTATCTGATTCTAGTCTGGCTTCAGCCATTTTGTCATGTACCTTGGATAATTCCTCATTTGCCAGACCTAAAGCTCGATTCAAATCACGGGAATGCTTGTCTCCGGATTCTATTGCTTTACGTGCCTCGGTCTCATCTCTTTCGGCCTCTTCAAGGGAATTGTCGGCATCTGTCACTGATTGTTTAGCCGCCTCAATCTCCCCTACGAGTGTTGTAATTGCTGCCTCGGCTGATTCTAAGTCGGATTGGAAAAATTCGATTTCCTCGACCGCATCTTCAGAGGCTCGGTTTTGGTCACCAATTCTGTCTCGGCTAGTTTCGACCTCAATTTCCAAGGATCGAATCTCATCCATAACCGCTTTCGATTCTCCAGTCGCCATATCTTCGAGTTCACGAGAAACGTTGACCAATTCTTCTTCAAGTTCTAAAAGACGAGATTCGTTACTTCTGACACTTTCACGAACCTTGTTACTTTTTTCTTGATATTTCTCATGATCTTCGTTCAGCATACGAATCTCGTCGACTCGATTACGATACTTGGCCTGGGCCAAGATGATTCTAGCTTGGTCTAACTGTTCTTTGAGATCGCGATACTTGAGAGCCTGTTCTCTCTCTTTTTCCAATTTCTTCAAGCGGGCCTTTTGGTCCGACTCAAATAATTCGATAGTCTCGATATCGTTTTCAACCACTTTACGTTGATTATTGGCCGAGCGGATTTCGGAATCATAAGCGGTCACACCAGCGACCTCCTCTAGAACGCCTCTTCTCTTCCAATCCGTCATGGTTGCAAGATTAGTTACATCTCCCTGGAGAACTATATTGTACCCATCACCATGTAATCCAGCCTCAGCAAGTGTTCTCCTCATCTCGGTTGCAGTAACACTTCTTTCGCCAATTCTGTAGGATGAAATCGGTTGGTTCTTTCTGTTCAAGCGAACGGCCCTTGTGAATGCAACTTCGTCCTCAGCGATACGCAGTCTTCGTCGCCCTCCTAATTCGGGTTTGTTCGCGAAAACGAGTGTTACCGACATGTGACGGGCAGGCTTACCGCGCTTTCCACCATTGAATATCAAGTCAGCAACATTGTCTGCTCTCATTACTTTTGTCGAACGTGTTCCGAGTACGAATTGAATCGCGTCGCCAGAATTCGACTTTCCAGAACCGTTTGGACCGGTTATCGCAGTAAATCCTTCATCGAAGGGGATGGTAATCTCACCGCCAAAGGACTTGAAGTTCTCTACTTCTATTCTCAGTAAGTGCATCCCATCACCTATTTGACGAAGGAAATTTACCCAACGTCATTCTCGCCCTGCCCTCTTCCAAGGCTATGAAGGTTGAGGCATCACAGCGATTTGGAGAGTGTTTGCAGACACTATTTCCAATAACCGAAGAGTGGCTGAAGAATGGTTATCTTCAATGCAGGTTAGTATGAGGAATATACATGGCAGGGGGTACTTCCAATCGCGACCTGCCGCCAGTCGACGTCGCCGTTATCGGCTCGGGCATCGCTGGACTGTTTCTTGGCTTGCGATGCTTTCGAGCTGGACTCTCGGTTGCAATCGTCACAAAGAAGAGTCTCTCGACATCTTCTACCAACTGGGCTCAAGGAGGAATTGCCGGAGTTCTTGATGTCAATAATGAAGCGGCTTTGGAAGCTCATGTTCAGGACACTCTGGCTGCCGGAGGAGGTTTGTGTGATGAGGCGATTGTTCGTTCGGTTGTGTACGATGCCGCAGATCGGATTCGTGATTTGGTCAAACATGGAGTGCAATTCGATTTGAGTGCGGATGGCATATATGACCTGACTAAAGAAGGTGGACACTCGGAGAGCAGAATACTGCATTCTCGTGACCGAACGGGAGCTGAAATCGAGCGAGCCTTGACCGAAGGAGCGGCGAATGAGTACGAATCCGGGCTAATGATTCTAGAAGACTGGATGGTTCTAGATCTTGTTCGGCGGGATTTGAATAAGCCCGAAAAAGGAGTTGCAGGTTTGTGGTGCCTAGCCCCAGATGGTAAGGTCTACAACTTGGCATCGCGCTGTGTTGTGTTAGCTTCTGGAGGAGCGGGTATGCTTCATCTTGCAACCACAAATCCAATGGTTTCTACTGGCGATGGTGTAGCTATGGCGCATAGATTAGGAGCAGATGTATGTGACATGGAATTCATTCAATTCCATCCAACTGCATTAGCCGTCGATTCACAAAATCCGTTTTTGATTACAGAAGCTATGAGAGGGCATGGGGCGATTTTGATGACTCGTTCCGAATACGATAAATGGAAGGAGGTTGGCGACTCTCCAGATGATTTATCCTACATGAAAAGATATTCAGAAAAAGGATCACTGGACACTAGAGATGTCGTTGCAAGAGCCACTGATAGAGAATTGAAGAGAAGTGGAGATCCTCACGTACTCCTAATTACTGAACATCTAGATGTTGAGGAAATTCGTCAAGAGTTTCCAACGATTGCAGATAAGTTGGCTGAACACGGAATTAATCTAGGACCCGACCCCATTCCTGTGCGCCCTGCCGCACACTATCTTGTTGGAGGAGTCAAGGTTGATGAGAAAGGTAGGGCAATGCATGAGGGCAAAGTTCTACCTGGGCTATACTCTATCGGAGAAGTTGCCAGAACGGGACTTCATGGCGCTAATCGCCTCGCTTCCAATTCACTACTAGAGGCAGTAGTGTACTCTGAGAGAGCGGCTACCGATATTATTTCGAGAGCAGAAGATGGATTGCTTCCAGATATGGTCGAAGACATCACTTATTGGAGAGGAGAAGACCTTGAGGAGTTAGCCGACCACGGAACTCTCCAAAGTGATTTATTGGCGCTTAGAACGATGATGACAAATGATGTTGGTTTGGTCAAGAGTGATTCACGATTAGAAAATGCCAGAGAGAAGATTGCACAAATCAGAGCTGATGTAGTTCCTGTCTGGCACGCGAATAAACCTACTCAGGCAATGGTGGAATTACGTAATCTGATCATTTGTGCTGAACTGGTTATCGAATCCTCGATTTCTAGAAGGAAGAACGTCGGACTTCACTACAATATCGATTGCGAATAATTAGGCGAACTCGCCAGATCTTTCGATACCTTTGACCAATGCATAGAGAGACTGATTTGCAGGGGTTGGGATCCCAACCGACTCTCCTCTTTCTACAACAGCGCCACAAAGTGATTCAATTTCTGTGGCGCGTCCAGCCATCACATCTTGTAACATTGAGCAACGATTGTCAGAAGTTACCTCGACCACCTTTCGTAGGTGTTCTTCCAAATCCACATCGCCTAAATCGACCCCAGAGGCTCTGCCGACTGCCGCTGCTTCTAGCATAGCGGCCATTGCTTGATTCCAGAGCTCAGGTACATCGATAAGAGCACCATTTCTAACTCCAGCAATCGCACAGACTGGATTGATTGCAACATTCAACAATAACTTTCTCCAGACTATATTTTGCACATCATCGGACCACATCGGATTCAGATTTGCATCCTCAAATACTTGCATTAGAGCTAAGGCCACCTCGGCGCAATCTCCACCATCCAAGTTGCCCATTCGAATGGCACCTCGACCTACCCAATGAACTCCAGTTTCACCATCCTTCCAAGCACCATGAGTAATCGAACCACCAAGTACCCTTTCTCTACCTAAACGATGAGCCAACATCTCTGAGTGACCAAGACCATTCTGTATACTGATTGCGAGGCCATTTGGAGTTAGGACTTCTTCAGCGATTTGCGCTAAAACAGAAGTCGAGGAGGTCTTTCCACATATGATAGCAACATCACAAGTGCCTCTAATTTGTTCAGGAATTGGACCTTCTTGGCTATCGACGACACTAAAACGGTCTGGAGGAATCATCTCTATCGAACCCTCTGGAGTATGTAGAATCAAGCCAATCATTTCCAGATTGCTAGCAGCTTGACCACGAGATACTGCCACAAGGTCTGCATCTGTATCCGAAAGGGCGCCGAGAACTACTCCACCGATTGAACCGACTCCAAGAACTGCGATTCGCATCTATTCACACCCATCAACAGGACACCGAGCGGCTAGGTTAACTGTGATTTCACCCTCATCTACGGTTACCCAAACCGCTCGATACAAAGCGGTTGCACCTGCAGTCTCCAGAAGCATCATCAAATCTGAGTTTGGAGAGATTTCGTCTGGTATAGAGACTGTCCAAACATCTGCTTCGGGTGAATCTCCAGTCCAACTCACGGCAATTGGAATTGTCTTGTTCATGCGATTAGAGATTATGTATTCAGGGAAAGCCAAATGCATCCCGATATCTCCCCCGTCTAAAATTACATCATCCCCCTCGACAATCATATGCGAACGTAGCATGACCCCTTCCTTACAGAAGGCTAACCAACCATTAGAACCGAAGTATAGAGTTCCCGAACCTAATTGACCGGCTGGAATTCTAATGGAAGAACGGTCGGAAAAAGTCCAATTCCAACTATCCCCAATTTCCATCTCAGGCATTATTGCAGTTGATGGACAAAATGCAATTCCTTGACCACCGAAAGTTATCGTATAATCTGTATTTGCTGAGTACCAATCCGGTATTTGCCAAGCACCATCAGAAATCTGTAATTTGGCTTCGGTTCCATTCACTGGTAACCACCAAGTCATTCTCTCGCCATTCTCGAAATCTAGTGCCAGTGCTGGACCCATGACCCGTCTAAATTCATCTTTGTATTGTGACGATTGCAATGCGCCTTCGTAGCCTCTTAGACAAACGTCGTAAAGGCCTGGTTGAGTCAGATTAGTGTCGTTCTCAAACTCCCAAAATGGATTTGTTAGAACTAAAGAAGCAGTCCTATTATCCACCTTCTGAATACTCATACAAATTCTTGGAGTCTCAGTATCCTCAATCAGTAACCAAAGAGGATCTATTGGAGAGGTAGTTGCGGGATTTCTCAGAACCGTGAGGTGCTCTTCGATATGACCTTCGACATCTACCAGAATTCTCAACCACATAGAGGCATCAGAAACTAATGTTGGATTGTTTTGAGCAATATCCAAAGGAGTTATTGTCATACTAAGCATGTCGGGTGAATTTTGAGTCACCTGATCAAACCTGTAGATTCTATTTTCGTTGAACTGAGATGAATTAATATCCCATAATTGGGAGTATTCTCCCTCTATTCTAATCTGTATCCATCCGGACACCGGATTGATTCCTTCTGGAGTTAACTCTAGAGTTAGATTATACGACTCTGAGACGTTAAGTTCGATCTCATCAACCCATTCAGAGGTGTCCAAGCCTTCGTCCCATTGGTTGATTGCAAAGGATGGACTCAACCCAGGGAATCCTAGGATTAGAATGAATACAAGAAGCGTGACAAATCTGCTACGTTCCTTGTTAGAGGGAATTATTGACTCATCAACAACCAGAGGGGGAGGAGAGTTCTCTGGACTGAAACGACGCATAGCAGCCAAAGCTGCAATTAACAGCCAAGGCATATACTCGGTATTTGCAAAGATAATCACCATTACACCGAGCATCAGAATGAAAATCCCTGTTTGGCGGTTTGAATCGGACATCTCAGCGGGACCGATTAAAGCGTGCAATAATCGGTCGCCGGGGAATCCTGGAATGGGTAATAACAAAGTCCAACCAATTAGAGTCAGACCGATTCCAGCCAGACCAGTAAGGTGAATCCATTGTAATTTAATGAGTAAATCTTCACCCATCCATTCTAAAGTTAGGATTGAGATTAGGATATTATTGTCGAAACCAATAGGAGCAGATGATAATTCAGGAGGCTCAAGAGGAGTCAAATACAAACCGATTAGGGTCAATAAACTTCCACCGAAGAATAGGATAAGTGGTGCCGCTAATTCGATTATCGCAAGAGCCCTTCGGTTGGGGATTGGAAGTAAATCTGCTCTATGTTGGCTCAATATACCAGCCAAACCAAAAGGCCAACTGACGGCCAAAATAGGGAAGGCTATCGGCACAACATGACCTATTTTCACACCATATTGTAATGCGATTCTTCTACGAACTTCGCTAGCTAAGGCCATGACGAGCATCATTGGAATTGCCATGTAAATCATTGATTCTTGCAGTAAATTAGAATCTAGTGCGGTAGCGCTTGAATCGAACTGCATTAGCCAAGCGCTACCAATCATCGTAAGGAAACCAGCCATCATTAGCCAAACAGCAGATAATTGCCAATTTGCAATGATTTGCTGACCTTCTGGATAATTAGCGATACTGAGTATGGGCGGGTTACCCCTGTCTAGCATAGAAAGATAGCCCAAGGGCTCCAATTCCTTGTTGAGTTGGATTAACGCCTCTGAGTCGCTTCTACCACTTTTCGCCCTTACTTCCCAAGCCTGCCCAGCCATTACTTCGTTACCTAAATCGAAGTAGCGATGAATGATGTGGAGGATCAATTCCTGCTGAGTCCAAGCCGAGTGATCGAGGACGATTGGTTCGGCTTCCGACATACTACGCAACCACCTTTGGTGGTTGCGAACTCATGCACCCACCTATCAAACCGCGTAATGCGCAAACCGTGATGCAAAGATGCTCTCACTTATTCTTGAATCGCTTCAAGCGGAAGGTCTCTTCACGCTCCATTTCTTCCAATCTGAGTTGAATGAAAGTCTGTGCTTCCTTCATCTCTGGAATAACCTTGAACTCAAGTGCGTTGACACGGCGCTTGGTTGCTTCGATTTCTTCTAGAAGTCGCTTCAAAGTAGCCTCCATCTCGGCGGCTTTGACTATATTGGCGATTAGTGAGGAGTAGGCATCTGCTGCCTCGTCAATGTATGGAGAACCTCCGATTAGACCTGTGCCGCGTTCTTCGATTGTCGAAGTTAGATTCTGTCCTTCTACCTGAGGAACTACAACACCCATGATGTTTCGGCGACTAACTTCAACTTCCGGTGAGGCCGAGTTAGCAATAGCTGCACTCTTTACAACAAGACCACCTTCAATTGCGCTTGCTAAACTGATGGCCTCTACCGCTTCGCGATAAGTGCCGACAAGTTCCTCTCTTGCACTGATCATATCAGACAACAGAGTTCGGAACTCGTGGAACAGTCCGTCACGCTTCATCTTCAGTAGATTGTATCCGCTAGATGTCTGCTTGATGCGTCGCTTGAGGTTAATCAACTCGGACCTGGTTGGTTTGATGTCCAATGCCACTTTTTCACCTCCTCATCGACTTAGTTCGAGAGTTTCACTCCTTCTTCTCGGTTGGATGGTACTTGTCAATCCACTTCTGATCTAATCTAACGAGATACTTCGTGTCGATGTTGGTTAGTAGATTCCAAGCAAGATCGAGTGTACCTTCACCTATTGATCGGTCTTCGTCACGGCTCTGTCGCAAGAACTCATTTTCGAATATATCAGCGAACTTCAGTAACTGAAGATCACGCTCATTCAATGCGTCTTCACCGACAATCGCAACTAGTCCTCGCAATTCCCTACCTTGAGCGTAAGCAGCGTACAACTGGTCAGATACCGACTTGTGGTCTTCACGAGTCTTGCCATCACCAATACCGGCGTTCATTAGTCGACTTAGTGAAGGTAGAACGTTAATTGGTGGATAGATACCCTTCTGGTGTAATTCACGGGAAATAACAATTTGACCCTCTGTAATATATCCTGAAAGGTCAGGGATTGGGTGGGTAATATCGTCACCTGGCATAGTTAGAATTGGGAATTGTGTGATACTTCCTTTCTTGCCCTTGACCAGACCTGCACGCTCGTAGAGCATTGCCAAGTCAGTGTACATGTATCCTGGGTAACCGCGTCGTCCAGGAACTTCTTCACGGGCGGCACCGATTTGTCTCAAAGACTCGCAGTAGTTTGTCATGTCTGTGTAGATAACCAGTACGTGATAATCGTGCTCGAAAGCAAGATACTCGGCGGCAGTCAATGCTAGACGTGGTGTAATAAGACGCTCAACTGCTGGGTCGTCGGCTAAGTTGACGAACAGAGCTGAATTTTCCAATGCACCTGTTCGCTCAAGGTCGTGGACGAAGAAGTTGTATTCCTCCGCTGTGATACCCATAGCACAGAAAACTACGACGAAATCATCGTCACTGCCAACCAGCTTTGCTTGCCTAGCAATCTGAAGTGCAATGTCGTTGTGAGGAAGACCAGCAGCGCTGAAGATAGGCAGCTTTTGTCCTCTAACAAGAGATGTACATGCGTCGATTGCGGAAATTCCAGTCTGGATAAATGACTCTGGGCTTTCACGAGAATATGGATTAATTGCAGCTCCGATGATATCGGCCATTTCGTCTGGAACGATTGCTGGTCCGCCATCACGAGGTCGGCCCGCACCATCTAGAATGCGACCTACTAGGTCTTTGCTAACAGGTAGGCGAAATACATCTCCTAGGAACTTAACACCGGTTTGTCGATCAACCGAAGATGTTCCTTCGAAAACCTGTACGATAACTTGGTCATCGGATGTATCGAGAACCTGTCCGTTCTTCATGGTGCCATCGGAAAGTCGCAACTGTACAATTTCACCGTAAGCTACAGGTTCGGTTTTGTTTAGGAACACAAGCGGCCCCTTGACGTCAGTAATGGTTCGGTACTCTTTTCCACTCATTCATATCCCTCCTCAGTTTTCCTCCATGGTAGCAGAAATCTGCTTGCCCATTTCTTTCACTAGTTTCTCGATACGCTCTTCGTATCCTTCTTCGAATCTTCCCCTCATGATATCAGTCCTAGCCTGTACGTTAACCACAGATTCTAGATCTGCACCACCAGCAATAGCCTTCTTTGCTTCATCCTGGAATGCTAGAATTGCTCTAGCCATTGTATATTGTAGCTTGAGATTGCTGTAAGTATCCACATCGTGGAACGCATTTTGTTGAAGGAAGAACTCACGAATCATACGAGCGACTTCGAGAGTTAATTGTTGGTCGATTGGTAGAGCATCGGAACCGACTAGTTGGACAATTTCTTGCAACTCAGCTTCAACCTGCAATAGAGCACTGATTTCAGTACGAATCTCGGGGAAGTCGCTGGCGATATTGTCGCGATACCACTGGTCCAATGCCTGTGGGTAAAGCGAGTATGAACTCAGCCAGTTAATCGC
>DAMG01000039.1:635-3220 GCA_002497025.1 Euryarchaeota archaeon UBA126 | reverse complement strand
GTCCAGAGGGTCAGTATCGCATGAAATTTCGATTGTGTCATTCCAACCATCGTCATCATCATCAGGATCATTATAGTCAGGCCACCCGTCGTTATCTGTGTCGGAAACATTCCCAACTCCATGAAAAATCAACTCCCAAGAGTTCACAGTTCCGCTGTTAGAGTCACTCACTGAATCTCTAACTTTCAGAATCCAATTTCCTGTGGTCGACTCATCCCAGTGCTGAACAGTTCCGAACATCCAGTTAGAATAGTCGTTTCCGCTATCATCATGCTCTTCTGAGAGCCAAGACTCATGTCCGCTAGGAGATTCAAGAACAATGTCTAAGTTTCCTCTCGAAGTATGGCTAATGTCTACCATCACCTCTACAGATTCTAATCTAATGTCGATAGGGACAGTAACGGGAAATTCTGTCCAAGTACTTACTCCGTTATCTAATTCAGTACCAGGATTAAATGGGCCGAAAGAGGCGTTGGTCTCTGTACCACTACTAGTCCAATTCTCTGCGAGAGAAACTGCCTGACCGGCATCTATTGCTCCGAATCCGTATTTATGAGAAACATAATGCCCCGCTCCATTCATATTCCATGAGGTGTCATTAGCATGGTTTCTCCTAGAGCTGTGAACTAATATATTCTGAATATCCCTCCAATTTAGGTTGGGATTGGATTCCATGATCAGTGCGATAACGCCAGAAACTAGCGGAGTAGCACTAGAGGTCCCCCCAAAATTGCTTGTGTAATCTCCATTAGAATATCCAGGAGATCCAGTAATGTCAGTTGTGGAAATTCCCTGGTAGACGGGGAACCCACCATTCGAATGGGCAGTAACGAGAATATTTGCTCCAGGTTCGGAATAGTATGACTGTTCACCATAGTGATTAATTGCAGAAACAGCGATTGTATGCCTGTTATTCGCCCATCCATCATAGTTTGAATTATCATCAAACTCCAAGCCATTTCCCGCTGCCCAAGTGTAAATATTTCCGAGACCGGACCTTCCGTTATATGATGAGGATTCTATGGCAGCTATCGTAATAGGCCCTGGAGCCTCTAAGACGTCGCCTGTATCAGATGGCCCCCATGAGTTGGAGTAGATATCGATTTCATTATTATCGAAGCTCAATGCATCAGCTTCTGTAGATCCGCTGAAACCGCATGCAATTAGGCGATGACCTGCTATTCCAGCTCCAAAAGCTGCACCAGCAATTCCCACAAGATTGTTTGCAACACCCGCAGCTACTCCTGCAACTGCTGTACCATGTGGGTCAGAAGATGAGGGACTAGGATCAGTATCATCGTCGCACCAATCGTAAGAATTCTGAGAGATATAATTGGCAGAAAGATCAGTATGGGAATGGTCCACTCCATCATCAATTACGCTAATGATAACTCCAGAACCATTGTAAGAATCCCAAACTCCGGTTACATTTGCATCCTCTCCTACCGTACCATTAGTCCTCCCATCGTTGTCCAGATGCCATTGTTCATCGAATAATGCGTCATTGGGTGCCAATCTGGTAGAGAATACTCTATCTATCATTGGTGAGAAAGTCTCGATTTCATTATTTTCCAAGGATTGGGCCAATCTTGAGTGGACATCTTTCGATTCATCAAATGTCCATATGAAAGAACCCCTCAGGAATTTGACCTCTTCAACCTCATCAGGTGCAGCAAATGTACCGAAATGATCTTCCGGGGGGATGCTAGTTACTACTAGCCAACTTTTGGTTATGGCTAGTATATCTTCACTATATGCATCAATTTCCGAAACTCTTTCAAAAGCTAATTGAACAGCTCTGGAATATGATTGAAGAATAAAACGTTCATCAATATCCAGGTCCTCACCTTCAAAATCTTGACTGGTCGCATTCACATTACCAATTGGGGACAGCAATAGCATTGCCAGTACCAAGAAGGTGACTCTCACAACCCACCTCGTATATCTAGAGAATATAGCCGTTCGTCTTGATTGCTATCTCAAGTATCTGCATTTTAGGAACTATTTGGAGACGCAACCCTCCAATAAATGAAAGGTGCAATTACAACGTACATCAGAACGCCATATAGTCCTGAGGGAAGGCTTAGCGTGGAAAGGCCCCCATCAGGGGATGCAAGGATAAGCCCTCCAACAGTTATCCCTACCGTGGCGTTTTGGATCCCACTCTCAATGGATACTGTTGTCGACCTTACTGAATCCAGATTTAGTAGGTTTGCACTTTGGAAACCTATAGCTAGCATCAGGGTATTCAATGCAATTATTGAGGGGCCTAGCGTTCCTATGTTATCCATCAGGGTCTGCCATTCGCTTGCAATCGCTGCAAGGACTATTACAACAAATAGAACGGCAGCAGCAAGATTCACTCCTTTCTCTATGGAATCCGCTTGCTTTGGGAGATTGACTCGAAAGTACATTCCAACCGATACTGGCAAGGTAGTGAGTAAGAACATTGTAACACCTAACCCAATTATGTCGATTTCTGGAGCCGACTCTCCCATGAAATGGTCCATCGAGAAACCTACGATGATTGGTAATGTGATTACAGATATTACTGAGACTACAGCTGTGTAGGAAATCGAAAGAGC
>DAMG01000039.1:0-310 GCA_002497025.1 Euryarchaeota archaeon UBA126 | reverse complement strand
GTGTCACCCTTGGCAAGTTTTGTCAAAATGTTGGAAGTCACTCCTCCGGGACAACATGCCAAGATCATTACACCCACCGCAAGTTCTCCATTTAGTCCCGATAATGAGGCAATAGTGAAGCCAACAATCGGCAGGATAATCATTTGATTGAATAAGCCAATCGAGAACGCCTTTGGTTCTGTAAAAACCAAAGTGAAATCATTTGGAGTCAATCCTAACCCAAGTGAGAACATTATGAATGCTAGTGCTAGAGGTAGTATGACGTCGATAATTACATTTCCTCCATCATCAACTTCCTCCTGGGCATGAA
>DAMG01000021.1:11246-14044 GCA_002497025.1 Euryarchaeota archaeon UBA126 | reverse complement strand
GGTAATCCTTGCATATGCATTATACAAACAGGGCATTTATTTTCTATAATTACATCAGTCATATCTGAGTCTGATAAGGAACTTACATCATTCACCATATCTGCTCCCAAATCTAGAGCGGCCTTTGCTACCGAAGCGCGTCGAGTATCTATCGATATTCCAACATCAGGGTGAGCATTTCTAACGGCCTCAATTATGGGTAAAACACGGTTCATTTCTTCGTCAATATCTACTTCTTCTGCCCCAGGTCTTGTAGACTCACCGCCAATATCTAACCAATCTGCACCGTCTTCTATCATTTGCTTGGCGCGGACTAAAGCGTCTTCAATAGAATCAACTCGAGAATCCGCATGAAATGAGTCGGGAGTAATGTTCAGAATCCCCATAATTCTTGGAAAACCGTCGCTTCGGCGATTTAGAATAGGTCTCCAGTCGGCCATTTCAGACCTTCCATCAGACGTACCCTTTATGATGTGACGGAGCGGCAATCCGTCGATGGTTTTGGGCGAGGAGTCTTCTGACAGGGTAGAAAATACCTCTCAACAAGGTATTGCTGCCGCTGCCAAGGAAGAACTTCCTACCAATGATGCACTAGAATTAATGGAATCAATCTTACAGCGTTTACAACCAAAAGACAGACATGAAATCCGAGATATGATTACTAATCGTGGATGGCTATCTGGAGTATTATTGATGATGTCAGGATTATTCTGGTGGATTGCTGTACAAAATGGGTCAGATGCCCTAAATAACACAGACATCCCAAATTCACAATTGGGTGAGTTTGACTTTTCCATGTTAGCAAAGATTGTACCGGTCATTGTCTTCTTTGCTACAGTGGTTTGGAGTGTTGGGAGAGAAAGAGGGCACGCATCAATGTCGAATATAGGCGGATTACTAGTTGTATTAGCCGTATACTATATCTTGGAGCCATTTGGATTTGCTTTATTTACAGATCAAGTGGATATTCAGACTGCTATGTTCGGTAGTTTACGCCTTCTTGCCTTGGCAGTAATGATTCATTACTCGTCAAAGTTATTCATTGATGCATGGTTACTTCAATGGGTTAGACTACAAATGATCAATATGCCAGTCGACTTAATCCCTGATTTCAATGAGTCATCCGATATGAGTCAGGCTGATGAAGTCGGTCCTTCCGCGTAATAACATGTCTGCCTCAAACCGAAGGGTCTCGGTACTAAGATTAGGGCATCGCAGAGAGCGTGACAAGCGCATTACTAGCCATCTTGGTTTGACTGCTAGAGCCTTTGGCGCAGATGAGGTTATTCTAGCTGGGGAAGAAGACGAATCTGCTTTAGAAACTTGGAGGTCAGTAAGTGAGAGATTTGGAGGGGATTTTGAATGCCGATACGAAACTAATCCGTTGTCATTCCTCCGTCGATTCGCCAAGGATGCTGGAGACGGCAAACCGGGTGAAATAGTCCATCTCACTATGTATGGGGAATCTTGGAGGGAATCGCTAGGCGTAATTGAAAGAAATCGTCCAATAGTTATTGTAGTCGGTGGTACCAAAGTTCCAGGTGAAGTCTTCAGATTAGCAAAATACAATATTTCCATAGGCAATCAACCTCATTCAGAAGTTGCTGCATTAGGTGTATTTCTTGAGTCATTAATTGGTCAAATAGATGAATCTAAACACTTCCATGGCGGAGATATACAGGTAATACCTAGTCTCGACAGAAAGAAGGTAATGAGTCTAGAAGAAGAGTGAAATGTCTCTCAATGATTAATAGGCTCTTTCAGGCAGCATCGCTGATGTCGGAGAACCCTCCCGGCAGAGGATTCATTCCCGGTGCTGATGTTTCCGGAGTTAACGACCCTCCAAGTTTTCCCGATGCAGCCGATGCTTTACTAGATTCTAGTAGCCCTGACCCGCCTTCTGGAGCCGATGGATTACTACTACTCGCTGATGGAACGCGATATCGCGGACGACTATTTGGAGCCCCGGTAATCGCCGAAGGAGAACTCGTCTTTACTACAGGGATGACCGGTTACCAAGAGAGTTTAACCGATCCGTCTTTCGCAGGACAGATCCTAACATTTACATGGCCTCTGCTTGGAAACTATGGAGTGCACTCAGGAGCCTCAGAATCCGCTGGCGTCTGGCCTAGAGGGGTAGTTTGTAGACAATTGATGGAAGTACCTGACCACAGAGATTCAATAGGTAGTGTACATGATCTTCTTTTTGCTCATGGAGTGCCTGGTATTCAGGAGATTGACACAAGAGAACTGACTCGCCGAGTTAGAGAGCACGGAACCGTTCTGTGTATTTTTGGTCCGGCTGAGGCTGAGAGAGAAATGCTAGTCCGTCTTGACGAGATGACTCCTCCAGATGCAGAAGATTTAGTGGCTGAGGTTACATGTGATGAAACGGTAATAATTAATCCGGGTGCAGTAGATAATGAAGGTAAACCGCTTCCTAGGTTGGCGGCTATAGATTGTGGAGTCAAGCACAATATTTTGCGAGAATTAGCCCAACGCTTTGAGGTTGTTTGGTGTCCAGCAACCACAACCTTCGACGAGATTCTGAAATGGGAACCGGACTCCTTCTTTGCTTCGAACGGTCCGGGTGATCCGGCACATTCAGGAGCAGCTACAACCGCTAGAGATAGTTTAGCTGCCGCTGTTAGAGCCGGTTTACCAGTGATGGGTATCTGCTTGGGTCATCAATTAATGGGGCTTGCAGCGGGTCTACGCACATACAAACTGCGATATGGCCACAGAGGGGCTAATCAACCGGTTGTCGACCTCGAAACCGGCCGAGTTTACATCACTAG
>DAMG01000021.1:5111-10926 GCA_002497025.1 Euryarchaeota archaeon UBA126 | reverse complement strand
CAAAATCATGGATTTGCTGTGGAAGATCCGGATAAAGGGATGCTTGCACCTCATCCCTCCGGTGCCTGTTCAGCGCGTGGAAGAAACGAACTTGAGGCCCCCTTCAAGGTAAGGTACGTCAATGCTAACGATAGAACTGTTGAGGGGCTAGATTTGATTGGTAAGAGAGCCTTCACAATCCAATATCATCCAGAAGCTTGCCCGGGTCCACATGACGCATCTCCACTATTCGATAGATTCGCCGGCATGGTGGATGACCATTTGGCAGGAATTCCAATCCCTAACTCTAGGGGGGATAATTGATGCCCCGCAGAGACGATTTGAAACGAATTGTAATTTTAGGTAGTGGACCAATACGCATTGGTCAAGCTGCTGAATTTGATTTTTCCGGAAGTCAAGCGTGTCGGGCTTTGCGAGCAGATGGTTACGAAGTTATTCTGATTAATTCAAATCCAGCAACAATTCAAAACGATCCAGAAATGGCAGACAGGATTTACATCGAACCTTTGTTGCCGGAGGTCGTAAAGAGAATTTTAGAAATCGAAAAACCAGATGCTCTACTCGCCGGAATGGGCGGACAAACAGCCCTCAATATTGCATCCGCCCTTGCTCATGATGGTAGTTTAGATGAATTGGAAGTAGAATTAATCGGTTGTGACTTGGTATCCATTGACGAGGCAGAAGATAGAGATCTTTTCAAGCAAGTTTGTGAGGAAATTGATCTTCCCGTTTGCAAAGCTATTGCTTGCGATTCGATTGAAGCGGTTATGCAGGCCGCAGATACTCTCGGCGGCTTCCCTCTTCTGATTAGACCGGCTTTCACACTCGGTGGCCTTGGAGGCGGTACTGCTCATAACATGGGAGAGTTGGTAGAGATAGCCAGCCAAGGGATACTACATTCTGCAATAGGACAGGTACTAATCGAGGAAAGCATCCTCGGTTGGCAAGAACATGAATACGAAGTAATGAGGGATGGAGCCGATAACGCAATCATTGTCTGTACAATGGAAAATATTGACCCAATGGGGGTGCATACTGGAGAGTCAGTGGTCGTTGCACCGCAACAGACACTATCCGATAGAGACCATCAGATGCTACGCGATGCCGCTCTCCGCCTGATTAGAAGATTGAATATCAAAGGAGGTTGTAATGTTCAATTCGCAGTCGAACAATCGACTGGAGAATATAGGGTAATCGAGGTTAATCCGAGAGTTTCAAGATCTTCAGCACTAGCAAGTAAGGCAACAGGATACCCAATCGCTAGAATGGCAGCGCTAATTGCTGTAGGCTACACGCTAGATGAATTACCTAACCCAATAACCGGTGAAGGCACTACTGCTGCATTCGAACCAACACTGGATTATTGTGTTGTTAAAATTCCTCGATGGCCTTTCGATAAATTCAGAACAGCCGACAGAACTATTGGGACTTCGATGAAATCTACTGGCGAAGTAATGGCAATAGGTCGTTGTTTTGAGGAGGCTTTCCTGAAGGCTTGGGCCAGCCTTGAGTATGGTCAACCCCATCCAAGGCCACTCACTATGGCCGATGCTTCAGGTGGAGAAACCATGGATGAAAGGGCAAGTGAACCATTACCCGAAGCTATGCTAATTGATTGGTTGAGAATTCCCAGTGATAGAAGAATGGGGGCTCTATTTGAGGCATTCAGACGAGGATATTCCATAGAAGATGTGCGAGATGTTTCGGGGGGGATTACTAGATGGTTCCTTCATAGATTTGAGAAAATGGCCGCACTCGAAACTGAGATACGTGCGGCCGGAGAATTAGGGATGAGCGCATCAGAAATCCCCATACTAGAGATGCGCAGATGGAAGGGTGCAGGATTTACAGATTTACACATCGCTGATGCACTCGCTGGCTTCCCAGCAAGTGGCTTCAAGTCGTTACCGGAAGGTTCTGATGAGGATGCAGTTATGCGAAGGAGGCACGAATTAGAGATACACCCACGATTCCGAATGGTAGATTCCTGTGCGGCAGAATTTGCCGCTGTCACTCCGTATTACTACGCTACCTATGAAGGAGGCTCGGCTCCAACTGGAATCGATCATGTTCCAGGAATCGATGATTTCACAAAGCAACGCATTGTTGTGGTTGGTAGTGGGCCTATTCGGATTGGACAAGGAATAGAATTCGATTACGGTTGTGTCCATGCGGTTGGGGCCATAAGAGAATTAGGGCATGAAGCAATTATCATTAACAATAATCCCGAGACAGTATCCACAGATTTTGATACCAGTGACCGATTATACTTTGATCCACTGACATTGGAACATTCGGCGGAGATTTTGCTACGTGAGAAGGCCCATGGGATCTTACTGCAATTTGGTGGCCAAACAGCAATCAATCTCGCTCTACCACTGGCAGGTAGGCTCCCTCATCTAGAAGGAATGGGCCTCAACTTAGCCATGCAAGGAACAACCCCAGATGCAGTTGATGAAGCAAGTGACAGGGAACGCTTCGAAGCATTTGCGAAAAGGGTCGGCCTGAGGATGCCTAATGGAACTACTGCGAGTACTCCTGAAGGAGTTAGGGAAGCGGTTCAAGAGATAGGTTATCCCGTTTTAATTCGCCCTTCCTACGTACTTGGGGGCCGAGGTATGGAGATATTATCCAATAACCGGCAATTAGATGCATATATGGAGGAAGCATTCCTTTCGCCAGACCGCCCTCTATTGGTTGACGAATATCTTGGTAATGCTACAGAATTAGACGTTGATGCGGTTTGTGATGGTAGCGAGGTGCTAATTGGAGCGATAATGGAGCACCTTGAGGAGGCAGGAATACACTCAGGGGATTCAACTTGCTTTATTCCTCCACAAAATGTCTCAAAGAAAGTATTAGCGCAAGTTGAAGATTGGACAAGAAAAATTGGTATTCAACTTGGAGTGAAGGGCTGTTTCAATATTCAATACGCCATTCGTGGAGAAACATTGTATGTTCTGGAGGTAAATCCACGTGGATCACGAACATTCCCGTTCGTAGCCAAAGCAACCGGCGTTCCACTGGCTCGTATTGCAGCCCGTCTAACGATGGGAGAGAAATTAGCCAATCTTGATTTCCCAGAACCTCAGAGTGAGGCTGTCTGTGTCAAAGCACCGGTATTCCCCTTCATCAAATTACGAGGCCTTGACCCCGCCCCAGGGCCAGAGATGAAGAGTACTGGAGAAGTAATGGGAAGCCATAAGCGCGCAGCCGCAGCTTATCTGAAAGCGCGCTTGGCAACAGAAATTCCTGTCCCAACCGAAGGTGGAGTCTACATCACGGTCAAGAACGCCGACAAACACGACGTTATCCCCTTGGCTCAAGAATTGGAGGAGATGGGATTCACTATTTACGCAACAAGAGGGACAGCACATGTTCTCAGGGATTCAGGTGGAATAAATGTCCAGACCTGCTATAGAATCACTGAGGGCCTTACTCCAGATGCTTTAGACCTGATGAGACAGGGTAAGATTCAATTGATTATCAATACACCTAGGAGCACAGGAGGTGCGGTATTGGATGGAAATATGATGCGTAGGCTAGCAGTCGAGCTCAATATTCCATTTGTAACAACGATGGCTGGAGCAAGCATGGAAGTACAGGCAATCGCTGAGGCCAAAGAGGGAATACCCGAACCGAGGCTACTTGATATCGCGATTCTGAATTAAGGATGTGAAGAAATGGAGGCTATTTCGAATTACGGACTCAAGGGAATCCTTGGATTCCTTTTTGGAGCCACAATAGCATTCTTAGTTAGTATATCATTGAAAGCGATGAAAATAATCGCTTTAGCACAATTCTCATTTTTGGGATTCCTGGCGGCTTCTGGTATAATTACAATCAACCTCGGACGTCTTTTGGAAATTGCTAATGATATCTTAAGCTGGATAGCGGATTCACTAGAATCGGTATTTTCTTCAATTTTGGAACTAGGTTCCTTCGGTGCTGGTTTCGCTGGAGGCTTTATTGGTACTACATTACTTCTTGAAACATTGAATGAAGATTCTTGACCTATGAATTGAACAATTCAATAGCAGCGGATTTCCCAATTTCCAAAATTAGTGATGAAGCCTTTGGTCCATGTTCCCGTCCTAACATAGCCCAATACAGTGCAACGTAGGCTTCTCTTCCACTGACTCCGCAATCAGGAGATATCGATCTAATTGTATTCCCTATGGCTTCATCTGACCATTCAGAATCTCTAAGTTCAATAGCCAATCTTTGTAGGAATTTAATTTGCTTTGGGCTTAATTGTACACGTGCATTATCATCAATTTCCTTTTGAATATTGATTCTTGCATTTTCCGGGAAATGTATGCTTCCAATCCAGTTTCGCATCCTTTCTAATCGGTTTTGCAAAGCTGAATTTGGCTCACCACTAAGGTGGCCACTATTTCTTAGTGAATTCCAAACATCATCATCAGAAGTTTTGATCTGCGCCAGCATTGCTAAGTGTCGGAAAGTAACTCCTGCAAGAGAATCAACAGGGTCGCTTCCTCTCTTTATTTGGCTTAGTCGGATTGCTGCTTTTTGGGTTATTGCAGCAACGCGTTTTCTTTTTTTCAGGCTTTTTTCAGGATTTGGTGGTTCTGCGACTAATCTCTCGTATTCATCTGCCATCTGAAATAGGGCTGAACCAGTATTGAAATCGATATGGCGATTCATCTTGGAGCCTGCAATTAGATATCGTAGAATTTCAGGTGGCACCAATCTTAGGGCTTCAATTGGGTCAACCGTATTACCAGATGACGAGGACATCGGTCCTGCTCCCTTAACTTGAATCCACTCGTAAACCATCTTTGAGGGCGGTTCAGAACCCAATAATTTGCATATCGGTAATCCTGTGTCAAAAGACCCACCAGCAGCCCCGTGATCTTTTCCTGCAGGTTCGCAGGTTATCCCATGGATTCCCCAGCGAGCCGCCCAATCTATTCTCCAAGGTAATTTTCCTTCTGCCTTTCTTATGTCTGCAGAACCCGAGTTTCCATGCCCATCAGTCCAATGTACGAATGGCTTTTCGTAACCGGTAACAGTAACTCCATCCATACTACCATCTGAGCCGAGCGGTTTGTATGGGAACCAATCCTCATCTAATTCTCTCCCGGATATTGATTCGATAATTTCTCGAATCTCATCGGCTTGTTCTATAGCAGAATCTATTTTTTCAGCGAATAGTCCACTCGCATATGTCTCATGATTCATAATCACTTCTGGAAATACTCCAATTTCAGCAAGCGCATCTAGGAATGGCCCCAGGAAGTGTTCAGCGTATGACACTCCATTTAGGTCTGGATTCCCATCAGAATTCGGAGCAGGAATGAATGCTAGAGGGCAACCGATGTATTGTTCGTACTCTTCTGAAAGGAAGGGGTATACTCGACGAAGCGGGTCCATTGAGTCGACGATGAAAATGTATCGAGAATCTAATCCAGAATCAAGACAGGCTCTGTGTATCATTTCGGCGGAAAGAATTTCTCTAATGTGGCCAATGTGGAATTCACCCGAGGGGGTAATTCCCGAGCAGGCAACTTGTTTATTACCACGTTCTTTGCTGAGTTTTTCAGCGGTAAAGTCCGCCCAGTGCATTGATTCTACCTCAGACAGTGACCACTCGAACTAGGCCTCGCAACGGAACTCCGTCAATCTCATTCATTTCGGTCTTATTGGCTAAAACCAAACAGAGTTTGACTTCAGCTCCCGATTCACGAAGATGCTGCACGGTCTTTCTCATCGTAGTTCCAGAAGATACTACATCGTCGATAACAACAACCCTCTTTCCACTAACATTAGCGAATACCTCAGAAAGATGCCC
>DAMG01000021.1:0-4734 GCA_002497025.1 Euryarchaeota archaeon UBA126 | reverse complement strand
GCAATAGCCTGTGCAAAGGGAATACCATTTATGGAAATTCCAACCATTGTGTCGATTTCTTCACCTACTTCTTCTTCAATTATGTCACAGAATACGTAGGATACGGCTTCAACCCTAGCTGCTTTGACAGCTACAGATCGCCATCCAACCCTGATATCAGAGGGAGTTTCCTCGTCCATTGGTACATTCGACGAGGAAAGCCATTGTATGGTGGTCTGTGATAGGGATAATTCATCGGCGATTTGCTGACCGTTCAGACCCTTGTTGTGATATTCCTCGACCTTTCTGCGAAGCTCGTCTATGCTCAGTGGCATCAATTGGACCGCTGCATCCGGCCCGTATCAAGCATTCGTTTGGCGAATATATAGAAACACGGTTCTATGAACCGTGTAGAGATTGTCAAAATCTACCCGTGGAACCGAATCCACCTTCTCCACGGTCGGTTTCACCAAGTTCCTCAAATTCCACTTCTTTGAATGTAGATTGGGGGATTGGGGTGATCAATATTTGCGCAATCCTTTCGCCCTTAGATATGGTGTAGGAATCACCTTCTCCAATCCAAGTCATCATTACGAATAACTCCCCACGATAATCCGCATCTATGGTGCCAATTCCATGTGGTGGAATCAATCCCCTCTTGCCAAGGGAGGATCGAGCCCTAACCTGACCTTCATAGCCAACTGGAATTGCTACATGTAAACCCGTTCGCACTAGTGTTGCAGTTCTATAGAGGACTTCTGTATCTTCCAAAGAATATAGGTCATATCCAGCAGCGTGAGCACTACCGCGAGTTGGCAATTGCGCATCCTCGTGTACCTTTGCCACCTTGACCTCAATGACCTCATCCATAACACTCCGTTGGTAAACTGGTCTTTGACGGTTAGTACCTAGCCCGGAGCCTATCCGGTGGGGTGAAAAGGGAGACGTTACTCGACCGAGAAGATGAGTGACTTCGAATACGATGCTTTGCTCGATCGAGCACGGGATAGAATCCCGACGGACATCAGTGAAAGAAATCGCTGGACAATGCCTAATCCAGAGATATTGGTCGAGGGTAATCAAACAATAATTCGTAATTTTGCCGCAATAGTAGATGCGATGGACAGGGATGCTAATCACGTCTATCAATATCTCATCAATGAGTTAGGCACTTCAGGTACTAGGGAGCAAGTTCGTGTTATGTTGAAAGGTAGGGTTCCACCGAAAAGAATCAAAGAGAAAATAGTTGGATATGTCAAAACCTACATCCTCTGTGAACAATGTAAGGCTCCGGATACTCGTTTCATCAAGGAGGATCGTACAACTCTTCTGAAGTGCCAGGCATGTGGTGCTACCCGACCGGTTCGTCTCTGAGTCTAATCGAGTTGATTTTCTCTAGAGTCATTCAATCATAAGAAATTCATCTGCAGCTTTCCCTCCAGCTAGATGTTCTACTATTCGGGCTATTGTTTTGTCGTCATCTGGAATCGTATACCAAATCCCATTGGGGTATACTACCTTCTTCATTTTAACAACACCTCTTATCAAAATCAAACAATCTCAAGGCAGATATTTCCTTATTTCCTCCACTGTTTTCTTTGTAATTGATGGAATTTTCTCCGGATATCCAGCCTTGATGAACCCAACAATCCTCTCCTCATCACTAGATGCGCCGATTGCTGCATACGCAACATCTGAGCGAGTTATTGCTCCCGTGGTCCACTGCGAGCCCACTCCATTGTCCCATAGGGACAGGACCAGGTTATGTATTGCACAAGCCGTCGCAGCATAGTCTTCCTCTTCTCTGAATGAGTCTCCGGGACTACGAACGCTCGTGACGCATATTAGTAAGGGAGGGGAGATGATCTTCCCAATAGCCTTGGAGACTCCAACATCTTCATCTTCTCCATCTCTAGTTTTTTCCCTCGCCAATTTCTCAACCTCTGGAATCAGGGATTCTCTAGCTTCATCCCCCATTACGTAGAATTTCCATGGATGTGTGTTCTTGTGGCAGGGTGCGTTACTGGCCGCCTCGAATGCGCTCTCTAGAATGTGAACCGGGACCTCGTCTCCCTTGTACCTGTATACTGTGCGTCTAGAAGTCAAAGCTTCCTGGACTTCGCCCATCACTCTCACCTTAAATCTCATCAAATTTTGCAGCGAGAACGAAATCCGATTCAGTAAGCCCGTTTATTTTATGAGTCCAAATCATAGCCTTCACCCTACCCCAGCCTAATTCAAAATCAGCATGATGATCTTGTTCCTCACAAATAGCACCGGCGGCGTTGACAAATTGAAGAGCGGAATCAAAATCCGGAAATGCCCAAATACGTTCAATGTGGTGTGTTTCGATTAGTTCCCAATCGGAATTAATTCGTCCAATCATTCCTCGTGCTTGTTCAAGTTCCATAGGAGGTACTCCGCCCTTACAGGGAATGCATTCTTTCTTTGCTAGGTCTGACATAAATCAACCCCACAAGTGACTATCATCAGAGCCGCCATCGGCTTGTCGTTCGGCTTGTTCATGAACATTTGATCGTCTTCGTAAATCCTCTTTCTCAAATGTAAGTAATTCATCGTCCTCAATGTACGGTTTCCTCAAGTGAGTTACAAGTCGTACTTCGACTATCACATCTCTGGCGATCGAACGGTATTGACCAAATTGGTCTAACATTTCTACAGCATTTCGGGAAGTTGCTAGTAACATTCCTCGAATCCAAGGGTCATCATCTGCTCTTAGCGCCCGTGCATCAATTAGTAATTCGATTAAATCGTCCTTTCTTAGGCCGCTTCTTCTGTCGATTAGAGGGCCAAAGAAGACATCTCCGCGACCATCCAATTCCTTTGTACCATATTCTTCGGCAAATCGCTTCGCCCACGTCGGCAAATCGTCTATTCTCTTACTGCGCCGTTCACTGGTCATAGCGTCGCGTGCGGTTCGCCATAGAAAAGCACGTTGTTTGAAGAAGGATGGGTGCGGCCGCTAGAACGGAGGAGAGGTCATGGCTTCTGTTGAATGGCGCAAGATTCCTACGGTTCTATATCCTCAGGAAGTGCTAGACAAGGCGTTTCGTCGTGCTGGAAAGCAATCTGACTTAGTAGAGGACCCAGACAAGTATCATCGTGTACGAAAACAGATGGCCAGAATGGTACAAGCAGCAAGTGATACAATCGCTGAAACCTTGCTAAAATGGGTTGACCAGTGGCCCAGTCTCAACGCCCAGTCTGAATTCGACCAAGCCTTGGTTGATGCAGCCGTTGGGGCTGATGAATTTAGGCGAAATTTGGGCGCAATTCAGTGGGCTGCAGAAAGGGTCAGAAAAATAGCTGGTGAATCTCAATCAAAGATGCTCAAATTCCGTAATATCGAGGCATTTCATGAAGAAAGACGTCACGCTTACGGTAGAATGTCATCGATTATCGACCAAATCGGAGATAATATTCTCTGGTTAGGTGAGGCTAGGAACATTCTACGTGAATTACCTTCAATTGATGCCGCCGAGCCTTGTGTTGTGGTTGCAGGTGCCCCAAATGTGGGTAAATCGGCCCTAATAACAGAATTATCAAGTGGAGAGCCAGAAGTTGCCGCTTACCCATTTACTACCAAGCGTCTACATGTGGGGCACTTTGAGCACCGAAGAAGAATTTACCAGATGGTCGATACACCAGGACTTCTAGACCGACCAATGACAGAGCGTAATCAAATTGAGATGCAAGCGATTGCTGCTTTGGAAAATGTAGGGGACATTGTATTGTTCTTAATTGATCCATCCGAATCTAGTGGAATGAGTTTGCAAGACCAACTGCATTTACTTGGCGAAGTTACAGAACTACTCGCGGATAGGCCTCTCCTCAGGGTCTATTCAAAATCAGATTTACATGAAGAAAATGAAAACGAAGTGTTACGAATTAGTTCAATAACAGGCGATGGAATTGAAGAATTGCGTAGCAGACTTATCAAATCCATAGCTGCTGATGAAGTAGCCGACCCACTTGCCTTACCTGACACTTGGCATAGAGAAGTCGAAGAGATTGAGCCTGTGGGTTCACCAGAAGAAATTGAGGCTAGAAGGGAAGCAGCGATGAGAAATGCGCCTAAACCAAGACGTGGAAGAAAGAAGTCTTCTGATTGACTTCAATCTACTCTAAATTGAGCACCACAAGTCACACAGTATACATTGTATCCTCCAAACGATGGAGGGAGTCCTTCTGCCCGAATTTCCGCGCCACAGGAACGACACTTGGTTGCTGCCACGAACTGTCGAGAGAATACTGGTTCTTCAATTAGCCGACGAGGTGGGTAGTCAACTGAGTTATGATTTGATATATTTCTTCCAAAACAATTCGATTGGATAAATCATTTCGATCGCCCCAATCATTAGCAGAATTCCGATTGCTCCAAGAAGAATTTCTCCAACTGTAGAAATATGGAATGTTGATGTTATTGTCACTAATTGGTTATCAAGACTAGCACCATCTCGACCTCCACTCGTGAATCGATAGTCTCCAGGATTTAGCGATAATGTGAACTCATCCAAATCCTCTGGACCACCAGCGACAAATTCGAACTCCTCTGCTTCGCATGTAGTCAATCCATTGGAATCAGGAGGGCAAATTTCAGCATATTTTGCATCAACAACTCCTATCCACGATTTTTCAGGCTCATCCCATGCAATATTTACCTCTACATCGATTAAACTGAATCCCCAAGGCACATGGAAATCAGAACCTGTCATGCCAACAGGACAACCACCT
>DAMG01000050.1 GCA_002497025.1 Euryarchaeota archaeon UBA126 | reverse complement strand
TCGGCTCCATCTGAATTCAATCCTTGAATCAACTGCATAGCACTCTCTTCGTCCCAATTACTAACTGGAACTGTACCATTCCACCAAACCCCATTATCGAGCCTATTTGGTGTAGTTGCCGAATCCCAATTAGCAGGTATTCCATATTGATATTCGTTTAGATTTGTTAGGGAATCTCCATCAGGGTCACCGGTTGAACCATTGATTCCAGAGGCTGAAAGAGGGTCTAGACCATACTGCCATTCCCAGCCGTCTGGCAAACCATCCCCATCAGAATCCCAATCTTGGGGTTGGGTATTGATGTAGTATTCCAAACCATATGGAAGGCCATCTCCATCAGCATCTGTTGAACCCATCGCCTCCCACGTTGCAAATTCTATTGCAGAGTAAGAGGTTAGCAACATCAATAGGCTGAATAAAACAGCTGAGCGCTCCTTTCTGCGAGTGATTACAAGATTATTCTGACGCGAGTAGCCGAACATCATGTACACCCTATACCGCCTACGGCGGTTCATACGGGTCTTAAGCGGAATGGAGCGTCGTTCGGACGATGATCTAATGTAATGTCAGACAAGTTCTATATCATCGTCGTCGTAAACCATCTCTTCTTCTTCCTCTTCCTCGACAATTGGAATTTCAAATTCTTCTTCAGAGTCCTCATTCAAGTGATCATCTTCAGACTCCTTCATGGCCTCAAGTAATGCCAAATGGGCAGCCCATTTCCTACGGTTCATCCGGCTTTGGATACCAGCAAACATTAGTAAAATTGCTACCACCATTACAATTAATGTAGAAGCACGAGGATTGGTTACCTCGTTAATCAATCGATCAAAAATTCCATCTATTCCAACGACCATATTGAGATTCTTTTCTGCCGTGAATTCATCAGGCCAACTCTGCTCAGTATCATGCGGTTCAGCAGTAATTGTGACCTTTGCTGTATCCCCATTATTTGCTGATGGTGGAACCGTTACTTCTAGGATGATAGTCACTTCTTCAAAGGCATCCAATTCAATTAATCTTGAACCTGTAGGTCCTTCGATGTTGACATTCCACCCAGTTGCGCCTTCTACTTCGGCATCAAGCAGAACAATTAGTGGACTGTTACCTTTGTTTCGAACTTCAAATTGGAAGTCATAAAGGCCACCTGGTGCTAGTTTTCTATTTGATGTGACCTGGACAATTGTCAAATCCGGCTCATCCGCATCGACTTCGAAAACCATAGGTAAATCGAAATATCTTGGATTTGAATCAGAAGTGTCTTCCTTTATTCGTAAATAAACCGTATGATTACCAACGACTACCTGATCGGTTAGGGTAACTACTACGAATATCTCAGTGAAGTCACCTGGGCCAAGAGAGACCTGAGGTACTGCCGAACCATTTTGATCTAAAATTCGGTATTCCCATTGACCATATGCCGCCAATCTGTCGGTATTCTCGGCAAGACTTGCTGGATTGATAATCTGCCATTGAGTGGCCGATTCACCACTAGTCATACTATTTGTTATGCGAGCTCGGAGATTTACTTCGGGGTCGCTTAGTGAAGAACAAAGGGATACTTGAATGTGACCTAATGGGGTGCCATCACAATCTTGTGACACTTCCGCGCGGATTCCAAAGGTTCTCTGAATGGTGAATTCAACAGTAGTCCTAAGAGACGCATTTCCACTGCTTACTACCTCGACCTCAATCATTCCAATATCTGGATCTTCCCTATCTGTTGACGGTTTTACGTTGAATCTTAGAATCTGAGTCGAATGCCTCTCTAAAGGTGGTATGTGGAAAGTACCATCTCCATCATCTTCGAGAATTCTTTCGCCAGTGTCGTTATCGTAAATCTGTATAATTGATTTAGACCGCTTCAAGATATCTACTCTGAAATTATCTGTATCGAATCCCGTGTTGAATATCTCAAGTAGGAATGTAGTGAATTGGTTGTCCTCAACATATCTTGGTATTGTTGGGTCGATGTCACCAGGACGGCTTGAGTTCGCAATTGGTATATCGTGGTCTTCATTCCAAACCGATATATCCGGTGGCTGATAAACTTCGAGCTTTTCTAAATCTAAAGACAATAGGTCTTGATGTACCACAGTTTGGACACCTTCTATTGTGGCTTCAGCAACCGCTCTAATCTCAATTCTATCTGGAGTGCCGGTCAAATCATCTGGAGCTGTTATTGTAAGTATTGGATTCAGAATATCACCACCTGAATTCAACGTGTACCCTCCCGGAGAGTCAAATTCAACAAGCCAGGAACTACCTAGGTTGGTAAGCAATTCAAGTTCTACAGTCATCGATTTAGTAGAGTCTCCTCTGTGAACTAATTGAAGTGGTACCGGAGTTGTTTCGTCTGGAGCGACATATTCTACAGTTCTATCTTCTCGATGGTTAATCGCCACGCCCCATTGAATCATTTCAACCGGTTCGTGTTCAACAAGGAATGCGTTTCCTTGTACATCAGTAATTTCCAATTCTACCGTGTATTCTCCCGATGGAAGGCCAGTAGGATAGGTCCATGTGTAAGTGCCAAAGATACCCTGGCTGGTGTCTCTGATTCCATCGTCATCAGATGAAATCTCATGATCTATCCGATAATTTCCATTTGGATCTCGCATTAGTAATTTTACAGAATCCATGTCATCTCTGCCAAAGGCACTCTTAACA